>NZ_JBHJUV010000006.1:125222-236107 GCF_042268025.1 Streptomyces sp. NPDC056161 | reverse complement strand
CGTAGGCGGCCTGCGCCGCGGCGGTCGCCGCGACCCGTGCCGTCTCGTTCGCGGCGGCGGCAGCCGCCACCGCCGTACGCGCGGACTGCGCGGCCCGGTCGGCCGCCGCCGCCGCGCGGGACGCCGCGGCCGCGGCCTTCCCGGCGGAGTCCTTCGCCGCCTGCGCCTCCTGCGCCGCCTCCAGGGCCGCCGCCTTGGCCGCCTTCGTCGCCGCCTCGGCCTTGGCCGCCTGCTCCTTCGCCGTCTCGGTCAGCTCGGCGGCCCGCTTGCGTGCCGTGTCGGCCAGATCCGCAAGCTGAGAGACCGTCAGCGTCTCCTGGTCCCGGGCCGCCGCGACCTCCCAGCCGTGGTCGAGGAACTCCTCCAGGTCGTCGGCCGTGCCGTCCAGCGCCTGCCCGGCCAGCAGCTTCACGTTCGTACCGCCGCCGGCCAGCAGCCGGGCGACCTGCACCCGGTTGTCGTCCTCGCGGGCCGCGTACTGGCCGCTCTGGAGGAACGCCTCCTGGTCGTCCGACGTGCCGTCGAGCGCCGCGCTGCCGGCCGCCGTCACGCTCGGGCCGCCGGTGGCCATCACCGTGGCGACCTCGACCCGCAGGTCGTCCTCGTAGGCCGGCTCGTAGTTCTCGTTCAGGAACGCCTGGAGCTCCGTGGCGCCGCCGCTCAGCGCCGTGCCGGCCGCCGCCCGCACGCTGGGCCCGCCCAGCGACATGACCTGCGCGACCTGCACCCGCAGGTCGTCCTCCCAGATGTCCGGCATGTCCTGGGTCATAAAGGTCTGGATGTCGTCGTCGGACCCCAGCAGGGCCACCGCGGCGGCCTCCTTCACGCCGGGGCCGCCGTACTTCCACGCCTCCACGACGTCCGCCCGGTCGAAGGGCGGTTCGTCCTCCGCGGCCGCGGTCGCCGGGCGCGACTCGGCGCCCAGGACCAGCAGCAGCGCTGTCAGCGCGGCTGTCACACCGCGCCACAAGGCCGCGGTTCTCCATCTGGCACTCACTGTCTGTCTCCTCGGATCGGGTTCGGACCGGGGTCGGATCGGGGTCGGACCGGGGGCGGATCGGGGTCGGACCGGGGTTCGGACCGGGGTCGGATCGGGGATGGACCGGGGATGGACAGTGCGGGCGGCACGGGCCGTCCGTCCGTGCCGCCCGCACTTCGAGCTGGGAATCGGTCACCTCGGCCGTGGGGCGGGACCGGCCGGCCCCGCCCCACGGCACTGCCTGTCCGCCGACCCGGCCGGGCCGGCCCCACGGCTCAGGACCCGGGCGTCACCCGGACCGAGCCGGAGTCGGTACGGAACGCGAACGCCCACCTCGACGAGGTGCCCGCCGTGTAGGCGAAGGCGGTCGGGTCGGTCGCGGAGACCTCGCTGCCGGCCTGGACCGACGGCTGCCAGGCGCCGAACTCGTTCAACGCGGCCTCCCAGGACCGGCGCAGGGTGCCGTCCGCGGCCCGCGCGAGCACCTGCGTGTAGCCGGACGCCGGGTCGATCACGGCCGACGGGGTGCCGGTCGCCGTGAGGTCCGCCACCGGCGTCCAGGCCGCCGGGAAGGCGGCGTTCTCCGCGCCCTGGACGGCGGACAGCACCTTGCCGTCCTCGCCCCGCGCGAACACCCCGACCCGGTAGTCGCCGTACACGACGGCCGACACGGCACCGGTCACCTTCCGGTCGCCGACGGTGCTCCACGCGCCGAGCGCGCCGTCCGTGAACGTGGCGGTGCGCAGCTGCCCGTCCGAGCCGGTGCCGAACAACTGGATGCCGCTGCGGACGGCGACCGCGGTCAGCGGACCGGCGAAGCCGTCGCCGGACAGCCGGACCCAGCCCATGAAGTCCACGTTGGCCCGCTGCTGGGCCCGGTACCAGGGGTGGCCCTCGGCGTCCACGGCGAACTCCACCAGGACACCGGCCGCCGTCTTCGCGAGGGCCGGGTGGCCCTTCATGGCGCCCGCCAGGGAGACCCAGGACCCCCAGACGCCGTCGGTCGCACCGCGCCGGCGCCACTGGGTGTCACCGCCCGGGGTGTGCGCGCTCAGCGCGATCCTCCCGTCGGGCTGCTCGGAGAGCTGGGGCTGCCCCGCGAAGAGTTCGGTGGCGGGGCCGGTGGTCCACTGGACGGTGGAGGCGTCCGCCGGGTCGGTCTGCCGGCCCACCACCAGGCGTCCGGTGGCGTCGGTCGTGGCGTACGCGATCTCGCCGGTGCTGGTCTGCAGGACCGCCGGGCCGCTGGTGCGGCCGGTGTCCACGGCCGGGGCGTCGGGGGTGTGGTCGCCGCGCAGGCGGCAGGAGTCGGGCGCGCCGCTGATGCTGGTGTAGCCGGCCCAGTGGGTACCCGAACCGATCAGCTTGTTCCAGGTGGTGCCGAACACCCCGGTGCCCTCGTTGTACCGGTAGTACCGGATCTCGCCGCTCGGCTTGACCCGGATGATCGTGTCACCGCCCCAGGACGTGATCTCCTTGGTGTCCCGCCAGTCGGACCAGCTGACCGTCTCCTGGTGCTCGATCCAGCGCTGGCTCTCGAAGTCGTAGCGGGAGCGCACCAGATGGCCGGTGGCGGAGTCGATGCCGAACACCACACCGTCGTCACCGGCGAAGATGTGCGTGTACGCGCCCCAGCCCGAGTCGATCTTCTTGTTGCCCTGCGGGTCCCAGGTCGCCGTGGTCCGGTCGTACTTCTGGAAGCGCAGGTCACCGCCCCCGTCGACGTACCAGATGTGCTCGCTGCGGTCCACGGTGATCTTGTTGTGGTTCGCCGCCTGGGCGTACGTGCCCAGATCGGAGCTGATCTTCTGGTGGTGGACGTCCCAGGTTCCGGTCGAGGAGACCCGGTGACTGAGGTACAGGCCGTCGCTCTTGACGCCGTAGAAGGTGGCCCCGGGGCCGGCCAGGACCCGCCCGTACTGGTCCCAGCCGGTGTCGATCGTGCTGGCCTCCGGCACGGTCGCCGAGCCGCCCGCGGGATCGTCGACGTTGCGCCGCAGCAGGCTGCCCGCCGTGGTCGCCGAGTACAGGACACCCTGCGAGTTGCAGACCGGTCCGGCGTTCACACCGATCCAGGTGCGCAGCCGGTCGATCCGGGTGGCGACGGCACCGGTACGGGTCTCCGACTTGTCACTGCCGAAGCAACCCCCCTGCCAGGAACGGCTGTTGATGCCGACGAGCTGGGGCGTACCGTTCACGTCGCGCACCAGCGGCCCGCCGGTGTCGCCCGCGCAGACGGCCGCGCCGTTCTGACCGGTGACGGACACCTCCGTGGCTGCCGCCGAGTCGACCTTGAACGTGCCCGAGTGCAGGTGCAGCGGCGCCCACTCGTCGACGGTCCTGCCGTAGCCGGCCGCCGTCAGCGTCTCGCCGTCCGCGGGCGCGGTGGTGGCGAGGCCGACCGGGGTGATACCGGTGACGGGGGTGGCGAGCCGGGCGAGCACCAGGTCCTGGTCCGGGTGCGGCACCAGCTCGACGACACCGCGGACCTGGCCCGCCGTGCCGGTGAGGTCCGCGCGGCCTATGGTGGCGGTCGTCGCCAGCGCCGGAGCCCCCGCGGGGACGTCCAGGCTCACGGCGGGGTCGGCGGCGAAGCAACTGGCCGCCGTCAGCAGCCAGTCGGTGTACACCAGCGTGCCCGAACAGGCGCGCTGGCCGTCACCGATGTCCAACCGCGCGGTGAACGCGTACGAGTTGCCGGCGGCACCGGTGATGGCACCCGCGGCCGGTGCGCTGAGCATCCCGGCCGCCACCACGGTGGTCATGAGCGCGGCACTGAACGTCGCGCGGGAGATGCCGCGGGACCGCGGAGAACGGGCGGATCGAGAAGATCCGGTTGATCCGGTTGATCCGGAAGACCTGGACGATCTGGAAGACATGGCATTCCTCGGATTGCTGCGGGACCGGGGGAAGAGGGTGGACGTGGGTCGGTGCGGTGGCGTGGGCACACGGGGTCGACGTGCGGGGACATGGCGGTTGCTCGGGCGACGTGCCCGACGTCGATGTCGACCCCGTCGGCGGTCGCTGGGAGCGGGCCGACGGAACCGGCCTGCCGCCCCTGACCATGACGCCGTACGGGGTCCGGCGATCCCTCGTACGACGAAGGACGGCTGACCCGCTGTCAGCCGGGTGTGTCCGCCACCACGACCGCCACGGCCGTTGAGCCGCGCCTGCTGCCACGCGCCTGCTGCGCCGAGTGCTGGATCGCGCCCGGGGGAGACCTGTGTACGTGGTCCCGGCCCGTTGGCGGGTGGACGAGCGGGGCGCGGACGGCGGTCGGCGGACGGCGGACAGCGGTCGGCGGCTGGTGGCCGGTGGTCGGTGGCCGGCGTCCGGCGGCTACGCGGAGGTCCTGATCTCCACGAGCATGTACTGACGAGCCTGGTCGTCCACCGATTCCCCGACCGGGGTCCAGGTGTTCTCGACGATGTCGAAGGACTTCTTCTCCGCACCGACCGTCATGTCCACCTGGGTCGTGTAGTCGTTGCCGCGGACGGCGTACACGGCGGGAATCTCCATGGTCAGCCAGCCCGAGGTGCCGGTGACCCGGAAGCACACCTTCTTGTTCACCCGCGCCCAGATCTCCAGGAGCCCCGTACCGCTCGTGCAGTCGGCGAGGACGATGTGGCCGTCACCGCGCTTGAGCACGATGTTCTGCTCGGCCAGGATCTTGTCGGCCTGCGGGTAGCCGAAGTTCTCCACCGCGTATCCCGGGGCCTCGTCGGCCACCGGCGTGCCGACCGGTGCCCCGTCGTCGGCGGGCGCTCCGCCGGCCGTGACGCTCCAGGTCAGCAGCCCCGCGGCGGCGGCCAGTACGGCGGTGCCGACGAGCTTCTTCCGTGACGCGCTGGACGCACTGGACGCGCTGGACGCACTGGATGTGCCGGACGCACCGGACGTGCCAGACGTACCGGACGTACCGACCGACGTCGCGGAAGACGTCGGCCGACTGGTTCTCTCTGCCTTCATTGCAGTCCTCATCGCCGGTTCCGGCTCGCGGCCGGAATCGTGGGTCGACGGATGCGGAGACCGTGGTGTACGGCAGTGGGAACAAGCGGTTCGAAGATTCCGAGCAATTCTGCGACCGTTGACGCGCGCAGTCGAATTCCTTTTCCGAATTCGAGCACGAAGAATAGAAACACGCATAAGCCCCCCAACCCCCGTCCGACGGCCTTCGACATCCGGCATGGCAAAAACCGCGCCTCGGGAACGTCAGGCATTATGTATACCTTGACCTTGTCTGTCCGACTTTCACGGACGCTCCTTCGGCCGCTTTATGACATCTCATTTTCCGAATCTTGTCCACCGTTTTAATCTTCAAAATTGGAACATCTGTGCACTTTGCGACCGACAAACATTGCGTACATTAAACACGCGGTGAAATCTGTATGTCCGGGCGGTGTTCGACGGCGGTGGCGCCGGCGCAACACGCTCGACAACCCGGTCGCGATGGAGCAAGTTCGGCCACCGCGATCCTTCTCGGTTGCCAAGGTCAACTCATGGAGCCCGCACCGTCGTCATCCGCTACGGGACTCCGCGCGCAGTCTCCTCGAAGCCGAAGCCGAAGCCGAAGCCGAAGCCGCGAGGTTCGGTTTCGAGATCGGCGTACCCGTCCGATCGGGACGAACGAGGCGCGACAGGCCGATGCGCGTCCCGTTCGCCGAGAAGGGGCCTGGCGGCCTGGTCTTCGCCGGCCTGAACCGCACGGTGCGCGGCGATCGCCTCGGCCGGTCAGTCGGGCCCGTCCGGGCCCCGGGAGAAGGCCGTGTCGCCGGCCAGCGCCACGATCGCGTCCTTGACGAGCAGCACCTGCGGCGGGTAGTCCTGCGCCTTGTCCCCCGGGTCGTCCAGTGCGGAGGTGCTCCAGTCCTCCGCTCCGGTGCGACTGTCCAGAGCCAGCAGACGGCCGAAGCGGTTGGCGAAGTAGACCCGCTTGTACGTCGTCGACACCGCGGGCGCGGACAGGCTCTCCACGTCCGTCACCTTCTGCCAGAGCTGTTTGCCGCTGTCCGCCGACACCGCGGTGACCGTCCCGTCGGACCGGACGAAGTAGACGACGCTGCCCACAAGGGTGGCCGCGCCGGTCAGCGGACGCGCCAGCGGTATCCGTCTGACCTGCCCGGTCTCCAAGTCCACCCGCAGCACCGCGTTGTACGGCCTCTCGTACCCGGCTTCGTACACGTCCTTCGCGGTCTGGGGGGCGAGGAACAGGGGTTGCCCGTCGACAGCGCCGAGCGGTTCCGCCTTCTTGGGCAGGGTGGCGGTTTCGGTCAGGCTGCCGGGTGCGAGCTTCATCAGATCGACCGGGGCCTGGCCGGCCTCGGTGCCCGCCGAGCAGAGGGCGTAGGGGGCTCCTCCGAGCACCGACGGAGTGCAGTACTCGTCCAGTGAGGGCGCCCGCCACAGTTCCTTACCGGAAGCTCCATAGGCCACGTACCACGAGGAGTCCGGAGACATGGTCAGCAGTCCGCCGTCGTACAGGACCGCCACCGCGCCCATGTTGATGTCGCGTTGCCACCGCCGGTGCCCGGTAGCGGCGTCGAGGGCCACCACGCGCCTGGTCGTGTCGTCGGGTTGCTCGTACATGTAGACCAGTCCGTCGCGGACGCCGATCGGCTGCGCCCCCTGAGGGCGGGTGCCGACCCGCCACAGGGTGCGGCCGGAGGCCGCGTCGATCCTGGCGACCGTGAATCCCGTACCGCCACAGAACAGGGCGCCTCCCTCCGTCACGCAGCCGGGGCCGTTGTAGTCGAGAGGGACGCCCTTCACGTCGTACCGCAGCTTCGCCTGCCACGGCCGCCAGCCGTCGGGCAGCGACGCGGGACGGGCGGTGGCGGTGGCGGCGGCGGTCTGGGAGTTGGTGGTGTCCGGACCGGACACGACGACACCCAGCCCGACACACAGCCCCGTGACGGCCAGCGCCGCGCCGAGGGCGGTGAGCAGGACCCGGGCTCGGCGGCGCTTGCCGGTGCCGGTGACGGTCGCGGCAGCCGCGGAGGCGGTGGCCGAGTTCCGAGAAGTGGTGCGGTGCCGGGGCCGCGCGGACTGCCCGGTCTTCGGGGACCCGGTGGCGTCGGATTCCGGCAGCGCCTGAAGCATGCGGTATATGTCCGTCAGTTCCGGCCGTGCGGCCGGGTCCTTGTCCAGGCAACGCTCGACGATGCCCAGGAGCGCTTCGGGCACCCCGCCGAGGTCCGGGGTCCCGAACGCCACCTGATAGCCGGTGATGTACGGGCTGTCGGCGTCGAACGGTCCCGTGCCGACGGCCGCGAACACCAGCAGCGACCCCAGCGAGAACACGTCCGAGGCCGGGGTGACGTCTCGGGGGGAGGCCAGTTGTTCCGGCGACATGAAGGGCGGAGTGCCGATCATCCGCCCGGTCGTGGTGAGGCTCTGGTTGTCGGAAGCGCGCGATATGCCGAAGTCGATGACGCGCGGTCCGTCCTCGGTCATCAGGACGTTGCCCGGTTTGAGGTCCCGGTGCACCAGGCCCGCCCGGTGGATGTCGCGCAGCGCCTCGGTGAGCCCCAGCCCCAGCGCGCGCAGTTCCCGCAGGCTCAGCGGCCCGTCCTGCTTCACGACTTCGGCGAGGTTGAGCCCCGGCACGTAGAGCGTCGCCATCCACGGCCGGTCGGCGTCCGGGTCGGCGTCCACGACAGGCGCGGTGAAGGCACCGCTCACTCTGCGCGCTGCCGTGATCTCCTGCCGGAAGCGCGTCCGGAACTCCTCCTCCAGGGCATGCGGCCCGTGTACGAGCTTGACCGCGACCTGCCGTCCCGAGGCGGACACCCCCAGATAGACGACTCCCATGCCGCCCGCCCCGAGCCGGCCGAGAAGGGTGTACCCGCCTATGGACTCGGGGTCCCCGGTACTCAGGGGCGTCATCGCCGATCATCCTTCCCAGCGGCTGCCTGCCTCACGGGGATCAGAGTAGGGCGTGCCGCCCGGAAACGGAGTCACGCAGATCACGCATCGGTGTCCCTGTGCCCCTGCGCCGTGCGACGGCGCATCCGCCCGGACGAGGGCCCAACTCCTGACCGTGGGCTCAACTCCCGCCTGTGCAGCCGATGTCGAAGCCGAAGCTGATGTCACAGTCGAAGCCCATGTCGAAGCCGCAGCCGATGTCGAAGCCGCAGCCGATGTCGAAGCCGATGTCGAAGCCGCAGCTGATGTCGAAACGGGTGTCGACGTCGAGGTGTTCATGTGCGGTCGTTCCGCCCGAGCCGGCGGTCTGCTCACCCTCCTGCACAGCCCTCCACCTTGGCCCTCCATTCCATCCGGCATCCCAGGAAGGCCGCGTTTGTGCAGTTCAGAGCTGGTGCGAGCGTTCCAGCATCCCGAAACCCCCGAAGGGAATGGCGGATGGAACGCCGTGTGGCACAGGCTTGGGTCATCCAAGCAGGGCGCCGCGCCGGACCTGGCGATCGTCCTCGCTCAACTCCGTGCTCATGGCCCGCGCTTCCGGCGCGCCCACGTACACCGCACGCAGTACGACCAGACAAGACCGACCGGCACAGCCCACAACCAGAAGATCATCTTCCGGATATTCCGAGAAAGCAGCCCACTCATGCGTATCGCCACTCGTTTCGTCTCCCGCGCCGCCGCCTCCTCCATGGTCGCCGCCGCCGCCCTCGCGCTCGTCGGCCTCCAGGCCACCGCGCAGACCGCCTCCGCCGCCACCAACAAGGCCCCCTCGATCGTCACCTGCACCGCCGCGAACACCAAGCTGACCGTCACCAAGGTGTCCCGCCCGATCAACCACCTGCTGCTCAAGGCCACCAACACCGGCACCAAGCCCTGCTACGCCTACATCGCCCCCTTCCTGAGGGCCGGCGCCGACGCCCAGGCCCCGGTGGCGTGGGCCGAGGACACCACGCCGCAGGCCGTGGTGACGCTCAAGCACGGCCAGTCCGCGTACGCGGGCATCACGACGTCCACCCCCGAAGGCGAGGGCGGCGGCAAGGAGAAGACCCTCGGCGTGATCTTCACCGACAGGAACGGCAACGCGACCAACAAGGAGAAGACCCTGAACCTGCCGAATGGCGGTGTCTTCTTCAACAGCACCGCCACCGTCACCTACTGGCAGGACAACGCCAACGACGCCCTCTTCTGGTAGCCGCCCCGGCGACGGCGACGGCGACAGCGACGGGGACGGGAACGGGGACGGGAACGGGGACGGCGACGCGACGGCGACGAGAAACTGCGGCTCCTCGCCGCACTCTGCCGCGCTCTCGGACACCGAGTCGGCCGGCACGGCACACGACAGGCCGGCCGACGTCCCGCCCCGGAGGGCACCCTGACGAACACACGCCGCGTCGTCGACCGCGGCACCGTCCGGGCGGGCCGAAAGCCGCTGCTTCCGACCAGGCGAACCACCCATCAGGCAGTACAACGGGGTGATCTGCTCGGCCCGCCGAATCAGACGGTCAGAACGATCTTGCCGAAGGTGGCGCGGGACTCCAGCAGAGTGTGCGCGGCGGCGGCTTCGGCCAGCGGGAAGGTGGCGTGCAGCACCGGCTCCAGGCGGCCTTCCCGCAGGTCGGCGAAGAGAAGTGCGAAGGTCTCGGCCGCGGTCTTCGACGGTGCGCTGGAGAGACTGAGGGCCGAGATGGTCCAGGACTGCTGGAAGTTCGCGAACAGTGCCATGCCGAAGTCGGGGGTGGGGGCACCCGCGACGACACCACTGATCACGTACCTGCCGTTCGGGCGGAGCAGGGGGACGAAGCCGGCCACGTCGGAACCGGCGACGATGTCGATGACGGCGTGATAGCGGCCGTCCGGGCCCGGGTCGACCGCGTCCGTGCCCACGACTTCCGCGGCCCCCAGGTCGTACAGCCGCCGCGCGATGGACCGGTCGGGAACGGAGGCGACCACCGTCGCACCCAGAGCGGCCGCGAACTGGGTGGTGAGCACGCCGATCCCGCCACCGGCGCCTCGAACGAGCACCCGCTCGCCCGCCTTGACGCCGGCCCTTTCCACACTTGCCGCGGCGACCAGCGAATTCACCCCGAGCGCCACCGCGTCATGGAACGAGACGTCCTCCGGTATTTCCACGAGGGATGCGACGGGCACCACGGCGCGGTCGCTGTAGCCGCCGCCCTCTCCGGTCATCGCGAAGACCCGGCGTCCCACCCACCCGGCGTCGTCCTCGGAACCGACCTCGACCACCGTGCCCGCCACCTCCAGACCGGGTACGGTGCCGGTGCCGACGTCGGGCTTGGCACCCTGCCGCAGCAGAACGTCGAAGAAGCCGACCCCGGCCGCTGCCACCGCCACCACGGCATGGCCCGGCCCGGCGGTCGGGTCCGGCCGGTCGACCAGCTTGAGGTTCTCCGGACCGCCGAATTCGGTGATCTCCACTGCACGCATGTTGTCTCCTCGTAGCGCTCTGCCGCGTGTGAAAGGGAAAGTCGCCGCCGAACAACGAGGCTCGGACGTCCTCGGTGGCCTCGACGCCGCGGCACCAGAGCACGCTAACCCGCTAAGCGGATGACCTCTTCCATTTGTGGTTAAGTGAGAGACATGCCTGCTCAGTCGTCTCGAAACCCGTCCTCGTCCGCCTCCGAGCCCCCCGTACGGGAACAGCGGGCCGACGCCCGGCACAACCGCGCCCGGCTCCTCCAGGCCGCCCGCGAGGCGTACACCCTCAACGGCACCGACGTACCCTCCAGCACCATCGCCCGCCGGGCCGGCGTCGGCGCCGCCACCCTCTACCGGCACTTCCCGACCCGGGGCTCGCTGATCGCCGCGGCGTTCTCCGAGCAGTTCGCCGAGTGCGTCGCAGCCTTGGACGAGGCCCTACGGGACGACGATCCCTGGCGCGGTCTCTGCTCCGTCCTCGCCAAGGTGTGCAGGATGCAGGCCGAGGACCGCGGGTTCAGCGCCGCGTTCCTCGACGAGTCTCCCGACGATCCCGACCTCCATCGCGAACGCGCCCGCGCCGAGGCAGGACTCGCCCAACTGGTAGAACGGGCGAAGAACACCGGGCACTTGCGCAAGGACTTCGATCCCAGCGACGTCACCCTCCTGCTCCTGGCGAACAGCGGCGTCGTGGGGCAGTCCCCGGAGGTGTCCCTGGCCGCCTCTCGCCGCCTGCTCGCCTTCTTCCTCCAGTCCTGCCGGACCACGGACGGCGCGCCGTCCCTGCCCCCGCCCGCACCGCTCCGCCTCGACGACGTCTACGGGCCGCCACGCCGAACCGACTGACCGGCGACTCCCGCCTGAACAGGCGCTGTGCACGGTGGCACCGCGGTCATCGCTGAGCGCGCGTCCGACTACGTCTCGGAGAAGACGTGGAAAATGCTCGTGAAGCGCCACCGCCGGAGAGGCTGTGATGACCTCGCCCAGTTGGCGCGCAGCATCCTCAAAGGCAAGGATCGATTACATGAGGCCGTTGGCCGCGCAGCAGGCGGCCTCTTCGGCTTGCTCGGGCGACCCAGGATCGAGCGGATCTTCGCGCAAGAACTGGCCCGGAGGATCCCGCTGCCGGTGGATGCGAAACTCTCGGCGGCCGCACGGGGCTTGCAGATCGCGGGCATCTACATTTGCGTCGCCGGCAACAACGACCTAGTCGACTGCGCCTGCCTGCGAGACGTACTCAAGGTCGAGGGCAAGGAACGTCTACAGCGACTGGTGCAGGGCGCGATGGAGGACTGGCAAGGGCTTCCTCGCCACATGCGCGCGCCGGCGTAACCGAGCAATGAGAGTCCGGCTGCGGGGAGGAGCGTGATCCCTGGAGCTGACTCTTAGCTTGGGAAGCGATGGCACTTGACTGGCCGTGTGGCCTCTGACCTGCGTGGACCTATCCTGTCGGAGCTGTTGTGAGGTCCCGTTCGCACCGCTGTTGACCGTGGGTGTCCGCCCTTGTGGGCATGCCGTGGGCACGGAGCCGTCGGTGGGAGTGGTGCGAGGCGTACGCGGTCCTTGCCGGAGTGCGGTCGGTGGTTCGGCAGTGCCCACCCCATGAACCGGTTGCGCTCGCATTCGCGGAGTGCGGGGCCCGGCCGCGCCGCAACCGGTTGCCGCCGGGCATCCTCACGGTGGCAACCGGGTGGAGCGGGCCGTACCGATCTCGTGCGGCTCGCGGCTCCTTGCCGAACCGGCAGACCCCGGGAGCAGGTTTGCGTGTCCGGACCGCTCACAGACCGAGTGCCGGGTCCTCGGCTTTCCAACCGGCAAAAGGCACATGAATCGCCGTGATCCCGGAAATCGTCACCAGCCGAGCGTGTCTTCGTCGGCTCGCGCGTCCCTGGGCGGCCCGATCGGGGGCGCGTCGTGGCAGGTGAAGCCGAGCCGGGTCAGCGCGCGGCGCATCTCGCCGGGCGTGAAGTCCCGGCGGTTCTGCCTGGTGATCACTTCCCCGACCTGCATCACGGGGTAGAGCCGGCCGACGATGGTCACGGACACACCGGTGACGGGTTCCGGGGTGATGCCGTCCATCGACCGTTCGACCTCGCTCTTGGCCAGGTCGAAGGGGAAACGGGCGATGACACAGCGCATGGATGCCTCCGCGGGGATGGGTGAGAACACCGGGGAACGACTCTGGAGAGGCCGGACGCGCGACGGCGGCCGGACGGCGGTCATGGGGTGAGCGCGAGAACGCCCAAGGCGTAGCCGTGGTCGTCGACCACGGGGGAGACGTTCAGTATCCGTATCCGCATGGCGGCTTCCGCGTCGCCGAGTGCGGCGGTCGACGCGGTGAACGGTCCGCGGTCGAGCGGGATGTCCCGCAACCGGGCCCGGTCGCTGAACCACGAGCCGCCGCGGTGCGCGGCGAGTTGGGCCCGGGTGACCAGTCCCGCGCAACGCCCGTCCTCGTCCTGGAGGAGCAGGTGCGGGACCCGGGCACCGATGAGCACGGACAGGGCCACGTCGACCGCCATGTGGTCGTCGACCTGCGGCCCGGGGGCGTACAGCATGGCGTCGCGGGCGGTCAGACCGGTGCCGTCGGCCTTGCCGGACCGGTGTGCTCGGGGCGGAGTCGGCGTCATCGGCGGAGTCGGCGTCAAGGGCTTCTCCTCTTCGTCGGGGCGGGCGGGAGGGCGACATCTCGGCGTGGCTGCTGGGAGCGGGGGCGCGTTCCCCGTGCCTGGTCTATGTGGTGGGTCCGGGGGTGGAGCGCCGCGCTCGGGCTGCGGCCCGGCCGTTCCCGCCCCGTCCGGCGGCCCGGCCCCGGCGGTCACGGCCGGCGGATCCCTTGCCCTCGCGATGTCCGGCTGCTGCCACGGGACGAGCCTGCCGAGCGCGTGTCGCTTCGGTCTGCCGGGCGGCGACCGGGACTGCCGCCGGTGCGACGGGTGCGGTTCATGAAGGAACCTTCCTCGATGCGGCGTATCGAGGAATTCCGTCCGACGGCGGGCGGCCGTACGAGGAATCACAAGAATGGGCCGAAGAAAATTCGGAAAGCCGAGCTTCTCGGTGCCGAATCCGGGGCTGCATCAGCTCGGATATTCCGAAGGTGCCGGAAATCGAGTAAGGGAATGTCCGGGTTCCCGGGTAACGCATTGGCCGGGGCCCGCACCCCAAGTGTGCGGGCCCCGGCCATTTGATGCGCGAGCCACTGGCTCGCGACGATGCGCGTCAGTCTCAGGCAGCGACGATGTTCTCGGCCTGCGGGCCCTTCTGGCCCTGCGTGACGTCGAAGCTGACCTTCTGGCCTTCCCGAAGCTCGCGGTAGCCGCCGTTGCTGATGATGTTCGAGTAGTGGGCGAACACGTCAGCGCCGCCGCCGTCCTGCTCGATGAAGCCGAAGCCCTTTTCCGCGTTGAACCACTTCACGGTGCCAGATGCCATATTGAATCTCCCTCGGGGGGCAGTACCGGACCCTGCACTTTGCGGGGTCGAGTCGCCGCGATGATCACCCCTCCGGAAAGATCCGGAAAGCTATGCAAAGAAAAAATCTCTGGCAACCAAAACTGCAACAGCTACCACACTAACACAGCCCGCGAGGAACCGGCCATACACTTTCGTGTACGCCCGGTGATTCTCATCCCGCTGGAGTCGGAATTTCTGCACCGGCGGAACTAGATATTCGTGCCGCTCTCGTCCAGCTTCCGGCGTATTTCGCGGTTCAGGCGGAGGGCGTCGTCCAACTGGTCCTCAAGCGAGATGATGCGGCACGCGGCCTCGATGGGGGTGCCCTGGCCGACCAGCTCGCGAGCGCGGGCGGCGACGAGCAACTGGCGGCGTGAGTACCTGCGGTGACCGCCTTCCGAGCGCAGGGGCGTGATCAGCCCGGCCTCGCCGACGGCCCTCAGGAAGGCGGGGGTGGTGCCGAGCACATCAGCGGCCCGGCCCATGGAGTAGGCGGGGTAGTCGTCATCGTCGAGCTTGCCGACGACAGGGCCGTTCTCGGCGGGCATGACACCTTCGTTCACGGAGCGCTACGGAGGACCTAGGTGTGCGTGGCACCCGTGCTCCGAAGGAATCAGCACCATCTGCGTCGTGTCACAACCCTATCTCCGGCGCGCACGGACATGTGGCCGCGCCGTGACAGATTTCCTCCGGGTGCACCCCGATGTCCGTCCCGCCGGCCCTCCTCACCACGGCCCGGCGAGCCGCCACACATCGTCACCGGCCGTCGATGATGGCCCGATTCGGGCCCGGTTGGCCGTCGCCTCGGCCCATCGTCCCTCCCAGGCGTCCTGTGCGTTCGCGTGGGCGGGGAAGCGGCCGAGCATGTCGGTGCGGCGGAAGACCAGGCCGGTCGTGTGGTTGTCGTAGACGATGCGGATCCAGCCGCCCCGGACGCGGCAGTCGCACCACGCCTCGCAGAGCGGGGGCAGAATGCTGTAGTCGGCGAAGGTGATGTCGCTCAGGTCCACGACGATCAGCAGCCGTCCGGGCCGGGCCGTGCGGATCTCGGCCAGGGCGCTGACCCGTGGTGCGACGGTCTGCGCGTCCAGTTCACCGTACGCGCGGACGATGCGGCACTCCTCGAAGAACGAGAACTTCGGCCACGCGCCGGGCGACCGCAGGGGTCGTCGCGACGATGCGCACCTCGGGGTGGCTCTCGGAGGGCAAGGCGTCGTCATCCATTCGGACTTCCTGGCGGGCGACGGGGGCAGAACGCGCAGGCATCGCTGCCCGATACGCCGGCTGAAGGGAGAGGTTCGCACCGCTGTCGACCGTGGTTGACCAGTGTCAAGGGCACGCTATGGGCACGCCGTCGACTCAAAGGCGCGGGGGAGCCTCTCTGGGCGGCTGGCGAGAAGGCGACCCATGAGAGCAAGAGCTCACCGGAAGGGCGCCATTGCGGGAGCGCGTAGCGACGCGGCAGCGTAGGCAGGGAGGCCCAGTCGGGGATTCCGACTCAGGGGATCCAGACGGTGAAGAGACGTCTCAGGTAGGCATGTCGACGGTCAGTCCGGCCGCCTGGGCGGCGTCGGCCAGGCGTTTGTCGTAGGTGACGAACGAGGTGAGCTGGGAGCGGATGCGGAGAGCCGTTGCCAGGTGGATGGCGTCCAGACTCCGTACGGCCATCGGTTTCACTGTCTGGGCCAAGATGCGAATGCTCGCATCCAGCTCCACCAACTCGATCAGGTCGAGAACCGGGTGGAGCCGGGCGACGGCTTCCGGGGCACAGCGCGCCAGGGCCCGTGATGACTCGATCTCCAGCAGAACCGAACTCGTCCATCCGGTCTCCGCCCGTTCGTCGAGCCAGTCCCGCAGTGCCTGCGACTCGGACTCGGCGTGGACGAGTTTCACGACGGCGGCCGAGTCGAGATAGATCATCAGCGCTCGTCCTCGCGGCTGCGGGCGATCTCCGCGGCGATGTCGATGCCGTCCGGTTCGCCGAGCGGCATACGCAGGACGGCGCGACGCATCGCGGCAGCCCGCTCTTTGCGCAGGGCGGCTTCGAGCACCGCTTGGCGGATGGCCGCTGAGCGTGAGCTGCCGTCACGGGTGAGGACATCCAGGGCGTGCTCGGTCTCCGAGTCGCTGCGGATCGTGATGGTGTCAGCCACGCGGTCAACGTAAGACGACATGTCTTACGTGTCAAGCCGGCCTGCCGCCGGCCTGCCGGCTCCTCCCGCGAGCGCACTGCTGTTCGCTGCATCGTCGCTGGTGGGAACAGCGGTCACCGCAAAGGAAACGCACCCAGTGGTGGACACGCCACGCTATTTGACACGCTCGACGCGGAAATCGGCCATCGCAGCGGCGGCCGGGGCCCTGCTGCACCTGCTGGACGTGTGGCTAATTCGCTGCGGTACCGGGGGCGTCTGAGTCGTCGTGCGGAGCGGCTTCAGTGATTCCGTCGTTGAACACGATCGTGAGCGGGGTGCCGCCTTCTCGGCTCGCCTTGTACAGGTCATCGGCGATTCGGCTGTACAACCTGCTGGCCAGGGCCCAGCTGCCGTCGAAGTCCTTCCGACGGTCGATATCCGTCGTGCGGAGAGTGATCAGCATGCCGATGAGGGAGCGGCCGGAGAGGGTGACGCGGACCAGGCCGTCAGTCTGGTCGGTGACGGTGGGGGTGATGCCGAAATGCTCGTGTCCGGTGGCCCGTTGGGTGATGAAGTCCCAGGCATCGCGGTGGCAGACGACGTTCACGCGGGCGATGCCTGCCGCCTGGAGGAGCAGGGCCCGATGGCTGGTGCGTTCGTCGTGTTCCGGGTCAGGGAGCTTCTGGTCGTCGATCGGAGGCTGGGTGTCCGTGTCAGATTCGGCTTCTTCCGCACCCGTGGCGTGGTCTTCCTCCAGCGACCCGCTGGTGGGCTGCGTGGCAGGTACCGACCCGGCGGCGTCTGCTTGAAGGACACCGGGTGTCGTAGCTGCGCTCAGGGGCGCGGGCGGCGTCTTGGGCAGGGATTCCGCGATGGGCTGCTCAGGAGCGGGTGCAGGGGCGGCGGGGGCGCTCCGGATCAGGTCTGCGAGGTCCTCGACAGTCCTGCGTAGCGCATTGACCTCACGTTTCAACGCCGCGACTTCCCCTGCCGTCTGGGAGGCTTGGGAGGCGGCGGCGCTGGCCCGATCGCGGGTTTCGCCGTGGTCCTGGCGGATGAGCGATAAGGCATCCGACACCTGCTGGCCCAGCTGCTGATGGCTGGAGTCCAGTCTGCCTCCGAGCGCATCCACCGATTTGTTGATGGCGTTCTTGGTGTCCACGAGTACGGTGATGATCTCGTTTCCGCGTGCCACTGTCTCTGTCCCCATGTCCGCAGTCGGGAGACTCCGGCGAGCAATCACACCGGAGAGCCTGTCGTTTCAGAAGTGGCTGCCTCCGGTACGCTCTACACCCTTTTGGACCGCAGTGGCCGGAGATCATCTAATTCCGACGCGGAACGGGCTCTTGACCACAGTGGCCCGAATGGTGTCGCGCGCTCCAAGCAATCCAGCACCCACTCGCTTCCCGCACCGCACCGGGCCCCTACCTGCTGACCGCAGGCACCATGTGTTCAGGTCGGTGGCAGTTCTCGGTAGCGCGCAGATCGTGCCGTAGGGACCGGTCCGGCAACCTGACTCGGCCGCACGGCTGCTCGTTGGCCCGCACCACAAGCAGAAGCGCACCGGCAGCCAGCCGAGCCCTTATGGTGCGCGGACCGCCCACCGGTCTAGACAACAAACAACCCCCGGGTCACTGACCTAGGGGTTCGTGTTGGAGCGGGTGACGAGAATCGAACTCGCGCTCTCAGCTTGGGAAGCTGCGGGCATCTGAGGGCGGTTCGGCTCTTGACCTGGGCGATTGACCGAGGGGTGGCCTCGTGGGGCTCGGCGGGTTTCATCGTGGTTCCCCGCTGTTCCCCGCTCGATTTGGTGCGGTTGTGGTGCGCGGGGCGAGCGGATCACGGTCGAGGGGTGCCACGTTCGCAGGCTGGATTGTCAGTGGCCATAGCTAGGGTTTTTCACGCGCGGTCGGCTTCCGAGGTGTCCAGCTCTGTAGAGCAGCTGCATCCCCGGTTCTGTCTGGGGGCGGCCCGGGGCAACCCGGGACCTAACCGACGGTCGGGCTTCGTCGATGGCCAAGAGTGAGACCTGTCAGCGCCGGCCGCGCACCAATCAGTACTGTACGTCGACCGCAGGCGCACGCTTTCCAACTGTGGTGGTAGCGGTGATGGGTGTGGCCGGGGCCGTTCACCTGGGTTCACGGGCGGTCGGCTTCGGGGGCGGCCCTCCGTTGCGGCCCCGCCTGAACCACCGTGAACGGCGCTGAATGAGACGGAAACTGAGACGGTCGGCAGAGCTGGGCCCGCTAGCATCCCCCGTGTCGAGGAGGAGCCATGGCACTGGGCCGCAAGGGCGCACGGCGCACAGTCGTCGACGGCACGGCCTACCGCTGGCGGCTGCGACGCAGGCCGACTTACTTCCAGGGCCTGGCCTGGTCACCGTGCACGTTCGCGGTCGAGCACGCGGACACCCCAGGGACAACACTCGTGGTCACCACCAATCAGCCGCATCCGAGTAACTGGTTCGGTCGCGAGGCCAAATCTGTACTGCCATTGGACGTGGCCCAAGCCATCGAGCTTGCCCTCGGGGAGGGGGGACCCCAACGGCTTCAGGTTCCCCGTTCCGCCTTGACCGATCTGCCGGCTTCACGCCCTCACTCTGAGCGGAGCCGCAGATGGTGCGCTCAAGGGGCCTGACGAGCACCTGATGCAGCACGTTGAGAGGCTCCGCGGCGAGTTGCGCGTTGCCTTCGATCCTCTGATGCGCTGCATTCGCCTTGCCATCCTGGAGGGGCCAACGCATGTGGCTGAGGCCGCGGAGACACTCAGCAAGTCGGTGATCACAGCCAACAGGGCGCTACACCCCCTAGAGCAGTCAGACGAGGGTTCATGGGCCGCGTACGAGTTAGCGGAGGCCGAGTTCCACCGTCGGCTAGAGAAGTTCACTGCTTCGGCCCGCGAGGCACTGTCGAGCATCCACTAGCCTCGTCGAGCGCGCGGCGCTAGCTGAACTCCCCGCTCCGTTGCAGACAGGACCGACTGGGGCGATGAGTAACCCTGGCCGTTTTCAAGGCTCTGACCGCAGTTCCGTGAACGATCTCGGTGCTACGGGAGGCTGCCACCGATTCGGCCTCACCTTGCGACCGCACCGACGAAGTGTCACATCGCCTACCTGGGCGTCAGCTCGGTGACTCACTCTTCACGTTGTGCGGTGCAGGCGGCTTGATGCTTTGTCTTCCGGAGCGGCAGCACGGGGGCGCCGGTTACCGATGAGGCCGTTGCCTTCGGCAGGATGAGCACCATGACCGAGATCCGTACACCCCGCCTCCTCCTCCGTCGCTGGCATGACGACGACCTCGCGCCGATGGCGGACATCAACGCGGACCCGCGGGTCACGCGCTGGATTGACGACGGCTCAGTGCGTGATCTGGAGCACACGGTGGAGGCCATCGAGCAGTGGGAGGAGGAGTGGGAGGAGGAAGGCTTCGGACTCTTTGCCGTCGAGCTGCTGGCCTCGGGGGAGCTGGCCGGCTTCACGGGTCTTTCGGTGCCCGAGTTCCTGCCGGAGGTACTGCCCGCCGTGGCGATCAGCTGGCGGCTCGGCTCACAGTTCTGGGGTCAGGGATACGCATCCGAAGCCGCCCATGCCACACTGGAGTTTGCGCTCCAGGACCGCGGCCTCGACCGTGTCATCAGCATTAACCGAGTGGGCGACGACGCCTCCGAGAACGTCATCCGCAAACTCGGCATGGTGCCGGAGCGAGAGACAGCCCACCCGATGTACGGCTATCCGCTGCGCGTTCACACCATCGATCTCACCGAGTTCCAGGCGTGAACCAGCAGAGCCGTCGATCGTCACAAGACAGCCGGTCACTGTCTGTACTTCCCCGACCGCCTTGATTGCCACGGGGTGGAACACCCAGGCAAGAGACGTTGCTTTCACGTCGCTGACCCGTGCTTTCACGAATCTGCGGACAGAGCCGTTTTCAAAGATCCTCATTAATGCGCCACAGGGGCGCGTCATACTGCTCCGGACTCCGTGCCGATGGCTCGGCGCTGGTTCCGGAAGTTCATCGCTCCGTATGAGCCGGCCTGCTCGGTCGACGACTGCGCGCTGATGATCTCCGAACTGGTGACGAACGCGATCCTCTACGGGCGGTCGGACGAATCGTGGGTCGTGCGGGTGGAGTGGTTCCGCGAGGGGACCTCGCTCCGCGTGGAGGTGCACAACCCCGGGTTTCCGGCGAGTGTGCGGTTACGCCGTCCGGATGCCAGTGACGCGCATGGGCGGGGCCTGCTCCTGGTCGACGCCATCGCCGACTCTTGGCACTCCGGCCCGAGCCGCCTCGGCGGTACGGTCGTGTCCTTCGTGATGGCCGATGCATGGCGGTCCTGGGGGAGATCTGACCCCCGTCTATTGCGGCGATCGCACAGCCGCTGGTCTGGTTGACCAGTTGACTTGGCCAATCTCGACGGGTGGCGGCGTTCATGGCGTATGAAGTGGAGCCACCGAAGTACGTACGCCTGGCCCAGACGCTCCAGGGCCGCATCGAGGACGGCACGTATCCGCCCGGCACCCGTGTCCCCAGTGAAAACCAGCTGGTGCAGTCCTTCGGGATGTCCCGCCCGACCGTCGTACGCGCTCTTGAGCTGCTGAAGCGGGACGGCTGGGTGGAGTCCCGGCAGGGATACGGCACGATCGTGCGTGGGCACCCGGCCGTGGTCGAGCAGAAGGACCGCCGGGGTCGTGAGGCGCTGGAGCGCGACGAGTCGCAGACCCCGGGGCGCCTCGTTGAGGTCGGTCAGGTCCCGGTTCCCGCTCGCGTCGCCTCCGCGCTCGGGCTGCCCAAGCGGGCCAAAGTCCACGTACGCCGGTACCTCATTGAAGAGGACGGCGAAGCGGTCGAACTGGTCTCGTCGTACTTTCCCGCCGGCCTGGTCGACGGCACCGACCTGGACAGTCCGGAGTCCCTGAGCGGCAGTGCGCGCCAGCACCTGGAGACCCGGAAGAAGATCCGCTACGACCATGTGACGGAACGGGTCTCGGCCCGGCTGCCGCAGAGCGATGAAGCCGAGTTGCTGGGCATGCCGGCGGGTACGCCCGTCCTGAGCGTCCTGGTCATCGCGTACGACGCCGCCGGGCAGGCGCTGCAAGTCTCCGACGTGCTGCTACCTGCCGATCGACAGGAACTCGAAGACACCTACCGCTTGAACTGAGCCCGGTCCAGGATCGGAGGTCGAGTGGGATACGTCTTCCTGAGTACCGCCGCCGCCGTGCTCCTGGGTATCTGGGTCCGGAGTCGAGTCCCGGGCCGCTGCCGGTCCCAGCGGGGCCTGCGGGACAGTGAACGCCCGGCTCCCATCGCCCTGTTCGTGGATGAGGCGGCCGCATCCATCCTCGTCGCCACGCAAATGGAGAAGGCGGTGCGCGGGCTGCCCACTGGTCTAGACAACAAACAACCCCCGGGTCTCTGACCTGGGGGTTTCGCTTGGAGCGGGTGACGAGAATCGAACTCGCGCTCTCAGCTTGGGAAGCTGATGTTCTACCATTAAACTACACCCGCGTAAGACGCCGACCGGAGTCGTCCGATTCGGTGTCCGAACGTTCGCTCACTCTACCTCATCGCAGGCCCCCGGCGCTGATGCCGTGGGCCTGAGTGCGTTTCAGGGGTGGGATCCGGGTGCGGGTGGCCGGAGTTGGGGCGTACGGTGTGGGCCTGGGAGAGGGGCCGGGTGGGGCCGGAGTGCCGCCTGGAGTGTCGTCTCTTTGATCCCGTAATGTGGCTTTTGTCGTCAGGGCAGTTGGCCGGACGCAGCTCTTGGGGAAGGGACTCTTGGACTTGATGGAACGCACCGTCGTCCGCTGTGCCGATGGGCACGTGTTCAGTACCGCTACGTTCCCGATGCAGCAGGCCGAGCGGCTCGGCCCCGGCCGGCTCGTCCGGTGTCCACGGTGCGCCCGGCTGCGCAGCGCCGTGCCGGTCGCGCTCGTCGAGAAGCAGTAGGGAAGAAGTAGGGAAGCAAGAGGGAAGCAGTTCAGCAGGGATGTGGTGGGGGAGCGGTAGGGAAGTGGTGGGCGCGGGGCAGTCAGGGCGGCCGCTGGGTCGGGGTGTGAGTGCGGGTGTGGGGGCGTGAGTCGGTGTAGGGGGAGTGAGAGGGCGTAGCGCCTCGGGGTGAGCCGGGACGGTGGCGGTGGTGGTCGCCAGGTTCCGCCGGGCCTTCCCGGTCGTCTCGTCGGCGCGCGGAGTCGTCGCGATTGTCGCGGCTCCGCGCGCCGTGCGTATCCTCGGGACGTGCTTCTCTCAGACAAGGACATCCGGGCCGAGATCGACGCCGGGCGGGTGCGGATCGATCCCTACGACGAATCCATGGTGCAGCCGTCGAGCATCGACGTGCGGCTGGACCGCTTCTTCCGGGTGTTCGAGAATCACCGGTACCCGCACATCGATCCCTCCGTCGAGCAGGCCGATCTGACGCGGCTCGTCGAGCCGGACGGCGACGAGCCGTTCATCCTGCATCCCGGGGAGTTCGTCCTCGCCAGCACGTACGAGGTCATCAGCCTGCCCGACGACCTCGCCTCGCGCCTGGAGGGCAAGAGTTCCCTTGGGCGGCTCGGGCTCGTCACGCACTCCACCGCCGGGTTCATCGACCCCGGGTTCTCCGGGCACGTCACGCTGGAGCTGTCCAACCTCGCCACCCTGCCGATCAAGCTCTGGCCGGGCATGAAGATCGGGCAGCTGTGCATGTTCCGGCTCACCTCGCCGGCCGAGTTCCCGTACGGCAGCGAGCGGTACGGATCCCGGTACCAGGGGCAGCGCGGGCCCACCCCCTCCCGCTCCTACCTCAACTTCCACCGGACGCAGGTGTGAGCGGCGTGAGCGGCGTGCATGACATACGCGAGAACCTGACCTACGAGCAGTTCGGCGTCGCCGTGCGCGAGCTGGCGCAGAGCATCGCCGACGACGGGTACGAGCCGGACATCGTGCTGTCCATCGCGCGCGGCGGCGTCTTCGTCGCGGGCGGGCTGGCCTACGCCCTCGACTGCAAGAACCTCCACCTGGTGAACGTGGAGTTCTACACCGGCGTGGGCACCACCCTGGACATGCCCGTGATGCTCGCGCCCGTTCCCAAGCTGATCGACTTCTCCGAGAAGAAGGTGCTGATCACCGACGACGTCGCCGACACCGGCAAGACGCTCAAGCTGGTGCGCGATTTCTGTCTGGACACGGTCGCCGAGGTGCGATCGGCCGTGATCTACGAGAAGCCGCAGTCCCTCGTGAAGTGCGAGTACGTCTGGAAGCGCACGGACGCGTGGATCAACTTCCCCTGGAGCGTGCTCCCTCCGGTCGTTCGGCCGGGGCAGGCGCCCAAGGAGAACACCGAAGCGATCTGAGGATCGGGGGCCGAGTCGGCCGGTGGGGGTGTGTGGGGTGTGTGGGGTGTGGCGGGGCGGGCCCCTGGACGTCGCCGCCGGTGAGGTCGCGCGGGGGCGGTCAGGGGCCCGTGTGGCCCGTGTCGGGTGCGGTGGGCCTCCGGGTCAGAAGGTGCCCAGCTTCACGATCGACAGCAGTGCGATCAGCTGGATCGCCGACGCGCCCAGCGCTCGCGGCCACGGCAGGTCGTGGGAGCGGCTGACCATCCGGGTCAGCAGGACGCCGCCGGCGATCCAGGTCACCCAGCCCAGGATCTGGACGAAGCCCGCGTCGCCGCCGAAGAACATGGCGACGACCAGGCGGGGCGCGTCCGTGATGGACATGATCAGCATGGACAGGCCCACGGTGGGCTGCCAGGCGCCGTCACCGCCGAGCTGACGGGCCAGGGTGTGTGTGACCACGCCCAGGATGAAGGCGGCGAGCACCATCGCGACGGCGGTCGTCAGGACGATCGGGACGGCGTTGGAGAGTGTCGCGTTGATCGCGTCCTGGCGGGCCCCGTCGAAGCCGAAGACGGCGAGGAGGCCGTAGAGGAAGGTCACGACGAGGGCCGCGCCCCACATCGTGTAGTCCCGCATCCGCAGGAAGGTCTGGTCGGGTGCCACGACGATGCCGCGCAGCAGGTCCTTCCAGTGCAGGCGCGGGCCGATCGGACCGGCCGGGGCAGCCGCCGCGCCCGCCTGGTAGGTCCCGCTCTGCTGGTAGGGGTCCTCGCCGATCGAGAACGCCTGGGTGTGGCCCGGGTTGTCGGCCGCGTACGGGTCGTGCGCGCCGTGCTGCGGGTAGCCGCCGCCGTCGCCGAAGTACTCCGGTTCGCCGTGGCCGCCAGGGCCGCCGTAGCCGCCGTTCGTCTGCGGCCACTGGCCGCCGCCCGGACCGCCGCCGTGCTGCGGGTGCTGCGGCCGGCCGGGGTACGGCTGCGGTGGCGCCGGCGGATAGCCGTACGACGGTCCCTGGGGCGCGGGCCGTCCCTGGGGTGCCGGGCGTCCCTGCGGCGCCTGCTGCCCGTACGGAGGTTGTTGCGGTCGCGCTTGCGGGGCGCGGTCGTTACGGCCGCCGCGTCCGATCCTGAATCCAGCCACGTCATCGAACGTACCCGGTCTCGGAGAGTCACGGGCCGGGCCCGGCCTTTTGGGACCGCCTTTGCGGCCGACCTGTGACATCCCCTAAGGGGCCGGGAGGCCGAGAAGGCGGCCGTCCCTTAGGGGTGGGGGCCGGGTGGCGGTGGTGTGCCCCGCCACACGGTGAGGGTGTCACCCTCCCGCATGTAGTCAAGAGCAGCGAGCAGCCCGGCACGGTCGGCGTTCTTGCCGGACGCAGCGGACCGCTGGTTGGCAGACACCCGGACCTCCTACGACACGGTCGCGTTCAGCTATGCCGACCCACTACGCGAGGCTCTGGCCGGGGCGCCGTATCTTCAGGCGGCTCTGGCGCTGTTCGCCGACTTGGTGCACGCCGCTGGCGGTGGGCCCGTGGCGGCCGTGGGCTGCGGACCTGGACACGTCACCGCTCACCTGCACGAACTGGGTGTGGACGCTTTCGGTATCGACCTTTCATCCGTGATGATCGACGTGGCTCGGCGTGACCACCCCCGCCTTGACACCGTCGACACCAGTGCGCTGCTCACCGAAGCGGGAGCACGGGCGCTCCTGCACCAGGAAGCCGCGTCTCTGCGCCAAGCTGCAGCCGCCATCACCACTCCCCCGGCTCCGGGGGCGTAGTGCCAGCGCAGCCCGGCGACCACGTCCGCCAGCCAGTCCCCACTCCCTTGCGGATCAGCGGAAGATCCCGCCACTCCCCGCCGGGCGTCGCCCAACTTGCCCCGTCCACACGAACGGCAGTGGGTCACGAGCCTTGTCGGCATGCTGGGCGGCAGTCTCCAACGCGTCACGGGCGACCACGTCGCCTACGGCCCGCCGCCGGAGGGATTCCGGCAACGGGCCGTAGGCGGCGCTCAGGCGCCTAGCCCTAGCTGATTGGAGCCTCTGCCCAGTGCACAGTCACCCGATCCTCCGTGTTCGTGTTCCGGCCACGGCCGATGGACTTGGCAATGGTGATGCGGTCGACGAAGAACGCCAAGAAGCTACGCCGGTCCGCCAGGCCCCAACTGCCCCACGTCGACTCCGGCGCCAGCGGGTCTCCCTCCGGATCCGTCCACTCTGAGGGGATCGCGACCGTGCTCCGGCCTCGGCGGTCCCCAGTTCTTCCACGCGTCCGGCCGTTCGCGCCTCGTGCGCTGTCAACCGCTCCACGGACTCACGGAACATCTGGTCACCCACGGCACCCGCGTACAAGCCTGCCTGCCGGTCGACATACAGCGTGCGGAGCGCTTCGCGTACGTGCTCCAACTCGGCACGGGCGGCTGCTGGTTCGGCCTGTCGCTCACCCGTGTCCGCTTGCGCTGCAAACCGGCGTGCGGCCTCGGCAAGCCATTCGAGATCTTCGGGGTCTTCGGGGTCTTCGGGGTCCAGCACTGTCAGCCGGGACCACACGGTACGGGCCACCACGTCGTCAGCGGCGTCCATGTTGATGGCCAGACCACCGTGTCCCGGCACGGCGCCGGACTGGGCTCGGTTGCACCGATAGAGTTGCTTGCCCTCCCTCCGGTCGGTCACCATGGAAGATCCGCAGACACCGCAGAAGAGCATCCCGGCGCCACCCAGCAGAGACGGCACCGAGCGCCCACCCTGGCGGACCACCTGGAGAGCACGGCCGTCGAGTACGTCTTGAAGGCATCACCAGTCATCCGGCGGAATGATCGGCTCATGTGCAGCCAGCGGGGCCCCTGAGTCGTTGCGCAGGATGACGCGCTTGGTCCCCTGGCGTGCGGCGGCGTAGCCGGCAAGGCGCGGGTCACGGAGGATGCGGAGCACCGTGGACGACACCCACGTCGTACGCTCCAGCGGCCGGCTGATGCCTCGGGCCCGACGGGCGGTCACACGCGCCGACATGTCCGCTGCTTTGGTCGGTACGCCCTCGGCGTTCAGCTTGCGAGCCATGGCCGATGCGGTCATGCCGCCCAGCGCCCAGGACACCATGTCGCGCACGTACGGGGCCTCAGCGGGATCGGGGACCAGCCTGACCACCACCCGGCCGGACGACCTTGGGGTCCCAGCCGGATTTACCGACGTCGGCGAAGTGGCCCGCGTTGTCCCAGCCTCTGGCCGTGATCAGCGCCTCGCACTTGATCCGCTGTGCTTCGGGGGACGACGCGGAGTCGTCCTCACGCTTCCTTGACTGTCGGATGTAGGACACTGCGCGCACATGGTCCAGATTAGGCGTCCAGTCGGGCCCCCGTTTGACGAGAGGTGTCATGTGCCTAGCGTAGTAAAAATCAACGTACTGACCGTGCCGGTCGAGCAGCGCGAAACGCTGGAGCAGCGGTTCGCCCACCGGGCGCACGCCGTGGAGAACTCCGACGGGTTCGAGTGGTTCGAACTCCTCCGCCCGGTGGCGGGCACCGACACCTATCTCGTCTACACGCGCTGGCGGGACGAGGAGTCGTTCCAGGCGTGGATGGAGGGCCCGATGAAGGCCGCCCACCAGGGCGCCGGCGAGGGCGGGGAGCGCCCGAAGCCCGCGGCCACCGACTCCACGCTGTGGTCCTTCGAGGTGGTCCAGCACACGGGGGCGAAGAAGGGGGAGTAGGGGGAGCAGGGGAGTAGGGCCGCGCGCGCCGAGGGGGTGGTTCGGCAGCGGGGCGGGGCGGGCACCTGTCCGTGCCGGGGGTGCGGCCACCTACCTCGGGCCGGGGGGTGCGGCCACCTACCTCGGGCCGGGGGGCGCCTGCCCGGGGCCGGGGCGGGTGATGGTCGCGTATCCGGGTCCGGACATTGCCGTGCCTCCGGGTCCGGACATGGCCGCGCCCCCGTGTCCGTGCGGGCACAGGGGCGTCGGCCGTACCGGTTGTCTCATCTCACCGGAGTTCTGCCGGTCACTTCACCGGTACTTCATCGATGCTCCGCCGGTCACTTCACCGGCTCCGGCTCCGGCTCGCTCTCCGGCTCCGCCGTGCCCGCCGGGTCGACCGGGGTCTTGACGGAGTCGAGCAGCAACTGGGCCACGTCCACGACCTGGATGGATTCCTTGGCCGTGCCGTCGTTCTTCTTGCCGTTGACCGAGTCGGTGAGCATGACCAGGCAGAAGGGGCAGGCCGTCGACACGATGTCGGGGTTCAGGGAGAGGGCCTCGTCGACGCGCTCGTTGTTGATGCGCTTGCCGATCCGCTCCTCCATCCACATCCGGGCGCCGCCCGCGCCGCAGCAGAAGCCGCGCTCCTTGTGGCGGTGCATCTCCTCGTTGCGCAGGCCCGGGACCTTGCCGATGATCTCGCGCGGGGGCGTGTAGATCTTGTTGTGGCGGCCCAGGTAGCACGGGTCGTGGTAGGTGATGATGCCCTCGACCGGGGTGACCGGGATCAGCTTGCCCTCGTCCACCAGGTGCTGGAGCAGCTGGGTGTGGTGGACGACCTCGTAGTCGCCGCCGAGTTGCGGGTACTCGTTGCCGATGGTGTTGAGGCAGTGCGGGCAGGTGGCGACGATCCTCTTCGCGGACTTCGGCTTCCGCGATTCGGGCGTGGCCTTGCCGTCGTCGTCCAGTTCCTCGCCGAACGCCATGTTCAGCGCCATGACGTTGTCCATGCCCAGCTCCTGGAAGAGGGGCTCGTTGCCGAGGCGGCGCGCGGAGTCACCGGTGCACTTCTCGTCGCCGCCCATGATCGCGAACTTGACGCCCGCGATGTGCAGGAGTTCCGCGAACGCCTTGGTGGTCTTCTTGGCGCGGTCCTCCAGGGCGCCGGCGCAGCCGACCCAGTACAGGTACTCGACCTCGGTGAGGTCCTCGATGTCCTGGCCGACGACCGGGATCTCGAAGTCGACCTCCTTGGTCCACTCCAGGCGCTGCTTCTTGTTCAGGCCCCAGGGGTTGCCCTTCTTCTCCAGGTTCTTGAGCATCGTGCCCGCCTCGGACGGGAACGCGGACTCGATCATCACCTGGTAGCGCCGCATGTCGACGATGTGGTCGACGTGCTCGATGTCGACGGGGCACTGCTCGACGCAGGCGCCGCAGGTGGTGCAGGACCACAGGACGTCCGGGTCGATGACCCCGCTCTCGTCGGCGGTGCCGATCAGCGGGCGTTCGGCCTCGGCGAGCGCGGCGGCGGGGACGTCCTTCAGTGCCTCGGCGGACGCCTTCTCCTCGCCCTCCGCCGTCTTGCCGCCACCGGCCAGCAGATAGGGCGCCTTGGCGTGCGCGTGGTCCCGGAGGGACATGATCAGGAGTTTGGGGGAGAGCGGCTTGCCGGTGTTCCAGGCGGGGCACTGGCTCTGGCAGCGGCCGCACTCGGTGCAGGTGGAGAAGTCCAGCAGGCCCTTCCAGGAGAACTGCTCGATCTGCGAGACACCGAAGACGTCGTCGTCGCCGGGGTCGGTGAAGTCGATCGGCTTGCCGCCGGAGGTCATCGGCTGGAGGGCGCCGAGGGCGGTGCCGCCGTCGCTCT
Source organism: Streptomyces sp. NPDC056161 (assembly GCF_042268025.1). NCBI lineage: Bacteria > Bacillati > Actinomycetota > Actinomycetes > Kitasatosporales > Streptomycetaceae > Streptomyces > Streptomyces sp. NPDC056161. Next base: position 207,313 of record NZ_JBHJUV010000006.1, on the reverse strand, counting down.
CGCGCTTGAACCAGATGTTGGGGAAGGCGAGGAAGCGGTGCCAGGCGATGCCCATGTCCGTCTTGAGGGCGACGGTGATCATCCAGATGAAGGACGTCGCGATCTTGATCAGCGCGACCAGGTAGACCAGGTTCTGCAAGGTGCTCAGGCCGAGGCCCTTGAAGGCCGTGACCAGCGGGTACGAGATCACGTACGACGCCTCGTAGCCGTCGACGTGGTGCAGGGCGCCCTCCAGGCCGCGCAGCGTCAGGATCGCCAGGCCGATGATGAGGATGACGGCCTCGACGAAGTACGCCTGGCCGAAGCTGGAGCCCGCGAAGCGGGACTTGCGGCCCGGACGGTCCGGCCGGGACAGCTGGCGGATGACGATCAGTGTGAGGATGCCCAGCGTGGTGAGCAGTCCGATGAGTTCGGTGAAGACCTCGTAGGGCGGCCAGTCGCCGATGACGGGGATGGACCAGTCGGCCTGGAACAGCTGACCGAAGGCGTTGACCAGGGTGAGGACCAGGGTGAAGAAGCCCACCGCCACGAACCAGTGCGCGACGCCGACGATGCCCCAGCGGTTCATGCGGGTGTGGCCGAGGAACTCCTTGACCACGGTGAGGGTGCGCTGCTGGGGGTCATTGGTGCGGGTGCCGGCGGGAACGTCCTGTCCGAGTCGGACGAAGCGGTAGATCTGGCCGATGGCTCGGGCGAACAGCGCCACGCCGACCACGGCCAGGACCAGCGACACGATGATCGCGGCGAGTTGCATGGGGGCTCCTGAGGCGGCCTCGTAATTACTAAGCGGTAACTTATGCAGTCGGTTTGAGGTTACCCCTAATCTTGCGTCGCACTGTAGCGGGGTGCGGGGTGATCTGAATCGCTCAGCGGCACGTGGGCGGGCGGTCGGGGCGGGGCCGTGAAGCGTTCCCGCCGTCGCCCCTCGGTGCCGCCGGTCCGCGGAGTTCGTTCCGTCCGTCAGGTGATCAAATCGTACGAGTCAATCGTGTTATTCGTGTTATTCATACAGAATTGCTCACTTCGCTCCTAGTTTGGGAGCCGTGCTCTACGGGATCCTCGCGGCCACCGCCGCACTCCTGCTCGCCGCCCTGCTCGCGGCGCTGCTCCGCGTGCCCGCACTGCGGGCCGGGTTCGTCGACCGCCGCAGCCGACGGCCCGTGCCGCTGTTCGGCGGCGCGGCCGTCGTCCTCGTCACCTGTCTGGTCGCCTGCGCGGGACAGTGGACCCGGGTCGCGCCGCTCGGTGACGGGGTGGGCGGGCTGCTCCTCGCCGCCGCCGGGGTCGCCCTGCTCGGGCTGGTCGCCGACGTGTGGCGGCTGCGCGCCCGGGTGCTGGTGGCGGGTACGGCGGTGGCGGCGGCCGGTGTCGTGCCGTACGAGGACACCGGGGTGGCCGCCGGGGCGCTGGCCGTGGCGTGGATCGTGTTCGTCACGCTCGGCTTCCGGGCCCTCGACCACGCCGACGGGCTCGCGGGCACCGTGGGGGTGCTGACCGCCTTCGGGGTGGGGGTCTGTGCCGCCGCCGAGATGATGGACGGGCTGGCCGTACTGCTCAGTGTGCTCGCCGCCGCGCTCACCGGCTTCCTCATGCACAACTGGCATCCCGCGCGGATCGGGCTCGGCGCCTGCGGCTCCCTGTTCACCGGGTTCCTGCTGGCCGCGGCGGGCGTGTTCACCCGGGCCGGGTACGGCGTCGGGTCCAGCGCCGAGGTGCTGTTCGCGCTGACCGCCGTCGCCGGCCTGGATCTGGTGCTGGTCGCGGTGTCCCGGCTGGCGGCCCGGCGGTCGCTGCTGCGGGCGAGCCCCGACCATCTGGCGCACCGGCTGCGGCGGCTCGGACTCACCCCGCAGGGGGCCACCGTGCTGTCGGCCGTCGCGGCGTTCTCCGGGGTGTTCACCGGGGTGCTCGCGCACACCGGCTGGGCGGACGAGGAGAGCGTGCTGTGGGTGGCGGGCGGTGCCCTGCTCGTCATCCTTCTGCTGCTGCGTGTGCCGGTGTACGGCGCTCGTCGCGTTGCGTCGTCGCAGGTCAGCACTCAGTTGCGTGTAAGGAGCGGATAAGAGTTGAGCGTCACGGACTCAGGTCTGTTGACCCAGCGGTCGACCTCATGCACACTTGAGTCCGTTCCACTCAAGTCAGCTGGAGGAAATCACCATGGCACGTGCGGTCGGCATCGACCTGGGCACGACTAACTCCGTCGTCAGCGTTCTGGAGGGCGGCGAGCCCACCGTCATCACCAACGCAGAGGGCGCCAGGACCACGCCGTCCGTCGTCGCCTTCGCCAAGAACGGCGAGGTGCTCGTCGGCGAGGTGGCCAAGCGCCAGGCGGTCACCAACGTGGACCGGACCATCCGCTCCGTGAAGCGCCACATGGGCACCGACTGGAAGATCCAGCTGGACGGGAAGGACTTCAACCCGCAGCAGATCTCCGCCTTCATCCTGCAGAAGCTGAAGCGGGACGCCGAGGCTTACCTGGGCGAGAAGGTCACCGACGCGGTCATCACCGTCCCGGCGTACTTCAACGACTCCGAGCGCCAGGCGACGAAGGAAGCCGGCGAGATCGCCGGTCTCAACGTCCTGCGCATCGTCAACGAGCCCACCGCGGCGGCCCTCGCCTACGGCCTCGACAAGGACGACCAGACCATCCTCGTCTTCGACCTCGGCGGCGGCACCTTCGACGTGTCCCTGCTGGAGATCGGCGACGGCGTCGTCGAGGTGAAGGCCACCAACGGCGACAACCACCTCGGCGGTGACGACTGGGACCAGCGCGTCGTCGACTACCTGGTCAAGCAGTTCCAGTCCGGTCACGGCGTGGACCTCGGCAAGGACAAGATGGCCCTCCAGCGCCTGCGTGAGGCCGCGGAGAAGGCCAAGATCGAGCTGTCCTCGTCCACCGAGACCTCGATCAACCTGCCCTACATCACCGCGTCCGCCGAGGGCCCGCTGCACCTGGACGAGAAGCTGACCCGCGCTCAGTTCCAGCAGCTGACCGCGGACCTGCTGGAGCGCTGCAAGACGCCGTTCCACAACGTCATCAAGGACGCCGGCATCCAGCTCGGCGAGATCGACCACGTCGTCCTCGTCGGCGGCTCCACCCGTATGCCCGCCGTCGCCGAACTGGTCAAGGAACTGACCGGCGGCAAGGAGGCCAACAAGGGTGTGAACCCGGACGAGGTCGTCGCCATCGGCGCCTCGCTCCAGGCCGGTGTCCTCAAGGGCGAGGTCAAGGACGTCCTGCTGCTCGACGTGACCCCGCTGTCCCTCGGTATCGAGACCAAGGGCGGCATCATGACCAAGCTGATCGAGCGCAACACCACGATCCCGACGAAGCGTTCGGAGATCTTCACCACGGCCGAGGACAACCAGCCGTCGGTGCAGATCCAGGTCTACCAGGGCGAGCGCGAGATCGCGGCGTACAACAAGAAGCTCGGCATGTTCGAGCTGACCGGTCTGCCGCCGGCGCCGCGCGGCGTCCCGCAGATCGAGGTCTCCTTCGACATCGACGCCAACGGCATCATGCACGTCACGGCGAAGGACCTCGGCACCGGCAAGGAGCAGAAGATGACCGTCACCGGCGGCTCCTCGCTGCCGAAGGACGAGGTCGACCGGATGCGCCAGGAGGCCGAGCAGTACGCGGAGGAGGACCACCGCCGCCGCGAGGCCGCCGAGACCCGCAACCAGGGCGAGCAGCTCGTCTACCAGACGGAGAAGTTCCTCAAGGACAACGAGGACAAGGTCCCCGGCGAGATCAAGACCGAGGTGGAGGAGTCCGTCGCCGAGCTGAAGGAGAAGCTCAAGGGCGAGGACATCACCGAGATCCGCACCGCCACCGAGAAGGTCGCGGCCGTCTCGCAGAAGCTGGGCCAGGCCATGTACGCCGACGCCCAGGCCGGGCAGGCCGCCGCCGGCGGCGCGTCCGGTGCCGGTGAGGCCAAGGCCGACGACGATGTCGTCGACGCGGAGATCGTCGACGACGAGCGCAAGGACGGTGCCGCGTGACGGAGGAGACCCCGGGCTTCGACGAGAAGCCCGACGTCCCCTCCGGCGCCACCCCCGAAGACGCCGAGCCGCAGGCCGCCGCCTCCTCCGCGGAGGAGGCGGCGGCCCCGGCCGGGGACGCAAGGCAGAACGCCGGTCTGGTCGCCCAGCTGGACCAGGTGCGGACCGCGCTCAACGAGCGCACCTTGGACCTCCAGCGACTGCAGGCCGAGTACCAGAACTACCGCCGCCGCGTCGAGCGCGACCGGGTCGCGGTCAAGGAGATCGCCATCGCGAACCTCCTGACCGAACTCCTGCCCGTGCTCGACGACATCGGCCGGGCCCGGGAACACGGCGAACTCGTCGGCGGTTTCAAGTCCGTCGCCGAATCGCTGGAGACCGTCGCCGCGAAGATGGGGTTGCAGCAGTTCGGCAAGGAGGGCGAGCCCTTCGACCCGACGATCCACGAGGCCCTGATGCATTCGTACGCGCCGGACGTCGAGGAGACGACGTGCGTGGCGATCCTGCAACCCGGGTACCGGTTCGGCGAGCGCACCATCCGCCCCGCGCGGGTGGCCGTGGCCGAACCGCAGCCCGGGGCGCAGTCGGCCAAGGCGGAGGGCGGCGAGGAGAACGCGGCGGGCGGCTCCGGTAAGCCCGGAAGTTCCGGTGGCTCCGGTGGCTCCGGTGGTTCTGGTGGTTCCGGTAGTTCCGGTAGTGCCGGCGGTTCCGCCGATGACAAGGAGAGCGGTGGCCCGGAAGAGGGCTGACGTAAGCACCGAGTGGAAGGAGGGACGTCGGGGATGAGCACCAAGGACTTCATCGAGAAGGACTACTACAAGGTCCTCGGCGTCCCCAAGGACGCCACCGACGCCGAGATCAAGAAGGCGTACCGGAAACTCGCCCGCGAGAACCACCCGGACGCCAACAAGGGCAACGCCAGGGCGGAGGAGCGCTTCAAGGAGATCTCCGAGGCGAACGACATCCTCGGCGACCCCAAGAAGCGCAAGGAGTACGACGAAGCGCGCGCCCTCTTCGGCAACGGCGGCTACCGCCCGGGGCCGGGCGCGGGCGGCAACTTCAACTTCGACCTGGGCGACCTCTTCGGAGGCGGCGCCCAGGGCCAGGGGCAGGGCGCGGGCGGCTTCGGCGGTGGCATCGGTGACGTCTTCGGGGGCTTGTTCAACCGGGGCGGCGCGGGGACCACGCGCACCCAGCCCCGGCGCGGCCAGGACATCGAGTCCGAGGTCACGCTGAGCTTCACGGAGGCCATCGAGGGCGCCACGGTGCCGCTCAGGATGTCCTCGCAGGCGCCCTGCAAGGCATGCTCGGGCACCGGCGACAAGAACGGCACGCCGCGTGTGTGCCCGACCTGTGTCGGCACCGGGCAGGTGGCGCGGGGCTCGGGCGGCGGCTTCTCGCTCACCGATCCCTGCCCCGACTGCAAGGGCCGCGGCCTGATCGCCGAGCACCCCTGCACGGAGTGCAAGGGCAGCGGGCGGGCCAAGTCGTCCCGGACCATGCAGGTCCGCATCCCCGCCGGGGTGACGGACGGGCAGCGGATCCGGCTGCGCGGCAAGGGCACCCCGGGCGAGCGGGGCGGACCGGCGGGCGACCTGTACGTCGTCGTCCACGTCGGCGAGCACCCGGTGTTCGGCCGCAAGGGCGACAACCTCACGGTGACCGTCCCGGTGACGTTCACCGAGGCCGCGCTCGGCGGCGAGGTCCGGGTACCGACCCTGGGCGGGCCGCCGGTCACGCTGAAGCTCCCGCCGGGCACGCCCAACGGCCGCACCATGCGGGCGCGGGGCAAGGGCGCGGTCCGCAAGGACGGCACCCGCGGGGATCTGCTGGTCACCGTCGAGGTGAGTGTTCCCAAGGACCTGACGGGGAAGGCTCGTGACGCGCTGGAGGCGTATCGCGAGGCGACCGTGGGTGAGGACCCGCGGACGGAGCTGTTCGAGGCCGCGAAGGGAGCCTGAGAGAGATGGACGGCCGTCGACGTAACCCGTATGAACTGACCGAGGAGACCCCGGTCTACGTCATCTCGGTGGCGGCCCAGCTCTCCGGCCTGCACCCGCAGACGCTGCGCCAGTACGACCGGCTGGGCCTGGTCTCCCCGGACCGCACCGCGGGACGGGGCCGCCGCTACTCGGCCCGCGACATCGAACTGCTCCGCCAGGTGCAGCAGTTGTCGCAGGACGAGGGCATCAACCTGGCCGGCATCAAGCGCATCATCGAACTGGAGAACCAGGTCGCCGCCCTACAGGCCCGCGCCGCGGAACTACAGGCGGCGCTGGACGGCGCGGCGGCGGCGATGCGGCAGCGCGAGGCAGCCGTCCACGCCTCCTACCGCCGCGACCTGGTGCCGTACCAGGAGGTCCAGCAGACCAGCGCGCTGGTCGTGTGGCGGCCGAAGAAGGCCAAGGACTGACCGGCGCGGCACGGCAGTACGTACGGCAGGGGCCCGGAGGTGATCCTCCGGGCCCCTGCCGTGTCCGCGCACGCTCAGCGGGGACCTGCCGTTCGAGGGCCGGGGAGGGCCGGGGAGAGCCGGGGAGGGCCGGGGAGGCAAAGGGAAGGCCGAGGGAAGGCCGAGTAGGGCCGGGGAGGGCCGGGGTGGACGCGGAGGAGTGGGCCGGGGTGGCCGGGGCGGTCCCGACGGCCGTTCCTGACGTCGGCTCATGTGAAGAAATCAAGGTTGGACGGATCTTTGCCTTCTCCTGAACTGCCCTGGGTGGAGGCCCCGTACCTGCTGCTTCAAGAGAGTTCCGCCAGACCTTCACAGCAACGACTGGACGTTACGTTGCGCACTCGTTAGGCACTTCTCCTTGACGCGGGTGGTGTCGACGCGTTGGCTTTTCAGTCACCTGGGCCGAATCAAGCCCTCACGTCCCGAACGCACCTAAGGTGAGCACTCGAATGCGTCGTATGGTCATGGCCGTGGCTGCGTCCACGGTGATCCTCCCGCTCGCAGGCTGTGGCGTTCTGAACGCGACGGGCAGTTCGGGCGACAGCGCCAGTCCCACCAAGGGCGACGACGTCACCGTGGGCCTGCTGCTGCCGGAGACGGCCAACACGCGCTACGAGAAGTTCGACTACCCCATCATCAAGTCGAAGGTCGACTCGCTGACCGGCCGGCAGGGCAAGGTCGACTACGCCAACGCCGGGGCGGACGCGGCGAAGCAGGCCACGCAGATGCAGAAGATGATCGACGACAGGGTCGACGTCATCCTGCTGGACGCGGTCGACGCGCACGGCATCGCGGGCGAGGTGCGCAAGGCCAAGGACGCGGGCATCCCGGTCATCGCGTACGACCGGCCGGCCGAGGGGCCGGTCGACGCGTACATCTCGTTCGACAACGAACTCGTCGGCGAGTTGCAGGGGCGTTCCCTGCTGGAGGCGCTGGGGTCGGGCACCGAATCCTCCAGGAAGATCGTCATGATGAACGGCGCGCTGACCGACCCGAACGCCAAGCAGGTCAAGCAGGGCGCCCTCGCCGCGCTGAACGGCAAGGTGACGGTGGCCGCGTCGTTCGACACCAAGGACTGGAAGCCGGAGAACGCCGAGGCCAACATGGCCCGTGCCCTCCACGACATCGGCAAGGACGACATCGCGGCCGTCTACTCCGCCAACGACGGCATGGCGGGCGGCATCGTCAAGGCGCTCAAGGCCGGCGGGGTCGTCGAGATGCCGCCGATCACCGGCCAGGACGCCGAACTGGAGGCGGTGCAGCGGATCGTCGCCGGCGACCAGTACATGACCGTCTACAAGTCCTACCCGGACGAGGCCGAAACGGCCGCCGAGATGGCGCTCGCCAAGGTCCAGGGCAAGGACATCCAGTTCGACGCGCTCACCCCGGACCGGGTGAACAGCCCCACCACCAAGGACATCCCGGCCCAGTTGGTGCAGGTGAGCGCGATGACGAAGAACAACATCAAGAGCACGGTCATCGCGGACGGCATCTACAAGGTCTCCGACATCTGCACGCCCGACTACAAGGCGGACTGCGACGCGCTCGGCCTGAAGTAGCGGCTACGGCCGTGAAGGCGGGCCGTGGCCGTGAACGCGGCGCTCCGTGCCCCTGAACGCGGCGCTCCGTGCCCGTGCTTGTGCTCGTGTTTCGTAATCGTGCTCGTGGCCGTGTCCGTCGAGTGGCCGTGTGCGGGCGGTGCGCGGGACGGGTGAGGAGGGAGTGCCCAGGGGGGCCTGACGGCTGCTGTGGGGCTTCTGAGGGCCGTTCACCGGGTTCCGGCCGCCCCGCCGGAGCCACGCCGCCGGGGGCGCGGAGGCGGCCGTCCGAGCGCCGGTACGCGACCTCCGCGCCGTCCACGGCGCAGGCCGGGCCCCGCTGGTCGCCCTCCTCGCCGATCGGCCGCCCCGCCGGCCGCTCGCCCCACCGGCTGCTGCGCGCGCCGTTGTCGTCCCGCGCGCCGCCACCGCCGTACGCGCCTGCCGGTCACCACGCGCCCGCCACCGCCGTACGCGATGCGCGGTCAGACCCGACCGGCCCGCCGTACCCGCCCGCCGTACTCGCCCGCCGTACTCGTCCCGAGTCCCATCCCCGACCCCCATTTCCGACCCCCATTTCCGACCCCCACTCCCGAGTCCCGTATGCCGCGTCCCGGGGCCCCGTAGAACCCCCTGTTCCGGCTCGCTCGTACAAACATCCTGATCCGGGTGTCGGCCGGTCTGCGGGTGTCTTCCGCATACGGCCCGGGGCGGCGTGGACGCGCAGGGTGACACAGTGGTCGCTGAGGGGATTTCACCTGCTCACGGCGGTGCGGGAGTTCGCCGACGGGCGTCGGCGGACCGGCCGACCGGCTGCGGGAGGGCCGAAAGACGCCGGGGAGGAACCGGGAGAATCCACCGGATCACGCTGGGCACGGCGCGGGCAGCCGTGTTGCGGAGCCGGTCGGGGCCGCGCATAGTTGCGCTGCGGAAGTGGCAGCAACCGGGGGTGGAATGGGCGATGACCGGGCGCGGAACGGAGGAGCATCCACACGGTGCCGACCGCCTGTGCGAAGCCGGGGACAGCGTGTACTCCCGGGCCGTACGGAGCGGGCGGGTGCCGCGCATGGATGCCGAGCCGGTGCCCTGCCTGCTGGATCTCGCCCTGCTGCACCCGGACCCGGACGACATGGACTGGCTGGTGCCGACCTCCCCGCAGGAGGTCATGACCCGGCTGCTGCGCGTGATGTACGACGAGGTCAGGGAGAGTCAGCGCCGGGTGGGTTCGGCGGTGGCGGCCTTCGAGCGGTACGCGGGTCTCGGCCGTCAGCTGCCGGCCCCGGCGTCGGCACCGGCCGAGGGCACCGCGATCCGGGTCCTCGACGGACTGTCCCGGATCCAGGCGGCGATGGACGAGGCGACCGCGGCCTGCACCACCGAGGTGCTGACGGTGCAGCCAGGCGGCATCCGGCGGGAGGCCGAGCTGACCGAGGGGCTGCACCGGGCGCTGGCGCTGCGCGGCCGGGGCGTGCGCATGCGCGACCTGTACACGCACGTGGCACGGCACGGCCAGGGACTGCTCAACTACCTGGAACTGATGGGTGACGCGGTCGAGGCCCGCACCCTGGACGAGGTCATCGACCGGCTGATCCTGTTCGACCGCACGGTCGCCTTCATCCCGGCGAACACCGACCGCACGATGGCGTTGGAGCTGCGGCACCCGGCGATGGTCGAATACCTGGTGACGGTCTTCGAACGGCTGTGGCGCCTCGCGATCCCGCTGACCGCCCCGCTGCCCGACACCGGCATCGAGGGCATCTCGCACCGCGAGCAGTCCATCGCCGCGCTGCTGGCCGAGGGCCACCAGGACGCGGTGATCGCCGAGCGCCTGGGGATCAGCGTCCGTACCTGCCGCGCGCACATCGCGCGGCTGTCGGAGACGCTCGGCGCCGCCAGCCGCACCCAGTTGGGCGTCCGCATCGCCCAGGTGGGCCTGGACGGCACACACCGCCCGGCCGGCGAGAGCCCGCTCAGTATTCCTGATCAAGGATCCCCGAGCGTGCGATGAGATAGCCGAGCTGGGCGCGGCTGCCGCTGCCCAGGGACTGGGCCAGCTTGGCGATGTGGGCGCGGCAGGTACGGACGTTCATGCCGAGCCGGCGGGCGATGGCCTCGTCGACATGGCCCTCCACGAGGAGCTTCGCGATGGAGTGCTGGATCTCCGTTATGCCGTCGGGGGCGGCCTCGTAGGGCCCGTCCGTGCCCAGCGGGACGGCGCGGTTCCACATGAACTCGAAGACCTTGACCAGATAGCGGACCAGGCCCGGCTGGCGCAGCTCCAGCGCGACCTGCTGGTCGTCGCGGATGGGGATGAACGCGACGGTCTCGTCGCAGATGATGAGGCGCTCCACCAGTTCGTCGATGGTGCGGTACTCCGCCTTGCCGTCGGCGAGGTGCGCGGCGTAGGCCAGCTTCTCCGGGTTGTGGCGGGCGGTGTGCTGGTACAGGGTGCGGATCCGCACGCCGCGTTCGATCAGCGGCCGGTCGCGCTCCAGCCCCTTCAGGACGCTGCGTTCGGAGATGCGGTCGCTCGGCTGGACCGTCAGCACCTCCGTGCGGCACTGCTCGGTGGCCAGGTTGAGCGCGGCGTTGATCCGCTCGCTGCCCTCCAGCAGGGTCATCGAATCGCTGCTCGCCGTGTCCTGCGTGCTGAGCGTCATGAACGGTCCGAAGGCGTCCGCCAGCTCGATCGTCAGCCGCCGCCGCTCGGTTATCTCACGCTCGATCGGGCCGAGCCGCTGGACCAGGGCGACCGAGGGCGGCACCGGGCGCAGCCGGTCCGGGTCGTCAGGGTCCGGGTGGAGCAGGCCGAACTCCAGCAGGCAGGGGGCGGCTTCCACAGCTGTGCGCGAGACGTGTCCCGTGCGTAGAGCCGCGGCATAGACACGGCCACCATCCTCACACAGCTCCGTCACAGCGTGGGGATGTGTCGCTTTTGAGTGACTCGTTGCCAAATCTCCACCCCCCAGGGTCCTGAACATGCAGGAACATGATGCACCGATTGTGTGGCCATGACGTGCCCGAATGAGCCATCGTCGTACCTGACGGGGGAAAAGGGGACCTTCAAGTGAGGACGAAGCCGACTATGGGTAAGAAAATGCTTCGCTCGGTGCTTGTCGCTGCCTTCTCTGCCCTGGTGGCCGTCGGTGCGTTGGGCGGTTTCTCCGGCACGAAGGGCGATGTTCGGGCAAACACCAGCTGGCCTAGTGTCGCGCAGGGCACCCAGTGGCCCCCCGCGCAGAGCACGAGCAACACGTCGTGGCCGCTCCCGCCGGTAGTGGGAGCCGGGGGCTGACGTGAGCACTCCACCCGACGACCGCTCCTTCCGCCGTGAGATGGCGACCGCCTATCGATCCGGCTGGCACTTCATCGACCTGGTCACCGCCATCCCCCACAGCGGTGACTCGCTGATGGTGACCGTGTTCGGCGAGCCGGTCGTCGTCACGCGGGACGAGGACGAGGACGTACGGGCGTACCGGTGTCTGCGGAAGCCCCGAGGGGCTCCGCAACCTGTGCGATGTGCCATTCGGTACGGAATGATTTTTGTGAACCTGGATCAGCGGGACCATCGGCTGGCAGAGCCGGAGGTCCCGGATGTGAGGACTATCTCGGCCACCCCCCGCAGTGCCTGACGCGATTCCCCCGTCGTTATAGATCGCTCAGGTACTTCCCCCCGCAGCGGCGTCACCGTGACCTGAACACGGTGACGCCGCTGTCGTTTCAGGGGATATTTCGCGACATCAACCTGTTCTCATGCTGGCTCAAAACCGCTTGTGGCGGTCCGTGGTCGGCTGCGCACCGGAAGGGCGCCGGGGCCGGAACGGGGCTCGACCCGGCCGGGCTCGCCCCGGCTCGACCCGCCCCGGGGCGGATTCCGCGCCGCGCTCCCGGTGCGGCCCGAATCCCGGCCGCCGCCCCGGGATCACGCCTTCCCCAGCGCCCGCTCCACCCGGATCTCGATCACCACGCGGGAAGGGTTCGGCGACGGCGTCCGCTCGTACCGCTCCGCGTGGCGCCGCTCCGCCTCCGCGACGCGCTCCCGGTCGGTGCTGACGAAGGCCCGGCCCTCCAGGGTGGCCCAGCGCCGCCCGGCCACCTGGCAGACGGCGACCCGGGCACCGGCCCGGCCGGCCGCGACGACATGGCCCGCCTTGGCGCTCGTCCCGTTCGTGATCACCCGGGCCAGCCGGGCCTCGGGGTCGTAGGTCACGGAGACGGGCACGACGTGCGGGCTGCCGTCGGGGCGGAGGGTCGTCAGGGTGCACAGATGGCGCTCCCGCCAGAAGGCGAGGTACGACGCGTCCGGTGCGTCCAGGTCCACGGCGTAGTCCACGGTCGGTCGGCTCATGCCTCCGGAAACTACTCCAGGGCCGGGCGGCACGTCGGCGCGGAGGCGGGCTGCCCGGGAGGCCGAGGACCGGGACCCGCCCCCCGCCCCGACCTATGCCGGGCGGTCCCCGACCTATGCCGGGCGGTCCCCGACCTATGCCGGGCGGTCCCCGACCTATGCCGGGCGGTCCCCGGCCGATGCCGGACGGTCCCCGGGCTCCCGGTCTCGCCTTGAGTGGAATAGACTCAACTTTGTGTACGTTGGTCAAGTCAGCACTGGGAGCACCGGGAGACGCGGCCGACAACTGGCCGACGAGCCGACGCCGAGGAGGAGAACGCGAACGTGGACGCCGAGCTGACCAACAGGAGCCGGGACGCGATCAACGCGGCCAGCACGCGAGCCGTGACCGAGGGACACCCGGACCTTACGCCTGCCCACCTGCTGCTGGCTCTGCTCCAGGGGCAGGACAACGAGAACATCACCGACCTGCTCGCGGCCGTCGACGCCGACCAGGCCGCCGTACGGTCCGGGGCCGAGCAGGTGCTCGCCGGGCTGCCCAGCGTGGCCGGGTCCACCGTCGCGCCCCCGCAGCCCAACCGCGAGCTGCTCGCCGTCCTCGCCGACGCGGCCGCGCGCGCGAAGGAGTTCGGCGACGACTACCTTTCCACCGAGCACCTGCTGATCGGTATCGCGGCGAAGGGCGGCGCGGCCGGCGAGGTGCTGGCCCGGCAGGGCGCCGACGCGAAGAAACTGCAGACGGCCTTCCAGAAGGCAAGGGGAGGGCGACGCGTGACCACCGCCGATCCGGAGGGCCAGTACAAGGCCCTGGAGAAGTTCGGCACCGACTTCACCGCGGCGGCCCGCGACGGCAAGCTCGACCCCGTCATCGGGCGGGACCACGAGATCCGGCGGGTCGTCCAGGTGCTGTCCCGCCGTACCAAGAACAACCCCGTGCTCATCGGCGAGCCCGGCGTCGGCAAGACCGCCGTCGTCGAGGGCCTCGCCCAGCGGATCGTGAAGGGCGACGTACCGGAGTCGCTGAAGAACAAGCGGCTGGTGGCGCTGGACCTCGGCGCGATGGTCGCGGGTGCCAAGTACCGGGGTGAGTTCGAGGAGCGGCTGAAGACCGTCCTCGCCGAGATCAAGGACTCCGACGGGCAGATCATCACCTTCATCGACGAGCTGCACACGGTGGTGGGCACCGGCGCCGGCGGCGACTCCGCGATGGACGCGGGCAACATGCTCAAGCCGATGCTGGCCCGCGGTGAGCTGCGCATGGTCGGCGCGACCACGCTCGACGAGTACCGCGAGCGGATCGAGAAGGACCCGGCGCTGGAGCGGCGCTTCCAGCAGGTGCTGGTCGCCGAGCCGACCGTGGAGGACACCATCGCGATCCTGCGCGGTCTCAAGGGCCGCTACGAGGCACATCACAAGGTGCAGATCGCGGACAGCGCGCTGGTGGCCGCCGCCACCCTCTCCGACCGCTACATCACCTCCCGTTTCCTGCCCGACAAGGCCATCGACCTGGTCGACGAGTCCGCCTCCCGGCTGCGCATGGAGATCGACTCCTCGCCCGTGGAGATCGACGAACTCCAGCGCGCCGTCGACCGGTTGAAGATGGAGGAGCTGGCGATCGGCAAGGAGACCGACGCGGCCTCCCGGGAGCGCCTGGAGAAGCTGCGGCGCGACCTCGCCGACAGGGAGGAGGAGTTGCGCGGTCTCAACGCCCGCTGGGAGAAGGAGAAGCAGTCCCTGAACCGGGTCGGCGAGCTGAAGGAACGCCTCGACGACCTGCGCGGCCAGGCCGAACGCGCCCAGCGCGACGGCGACTTCGACACCGCCTCCAAGCTGCTGTACGGCGAGATCCCCGAGCTGGAGAAGGAGATGGAGGCCGCCTCCGAGGCCGAGGAGGAGGCCGCGAAGGACACCATGGTCAAGGACGAGGTCGGCTCCGACGACATCGCCGACGTCGTCGCCGCCTGGACCGGCATCCCCGCCGGGCGGCTGCTGGAGGGCGAGACGCAGAAGCTGCTGCGCATGGAGGACGAGCTGGGCCGCCGGCTGATCGGCCAGACCGAGGCCGTGCGGGCCGTCTCCGACGCGGTGCGCCGCAGCCGGGCCGGCATCGCCGACCCCGACCGGCCCACCGGCTCCTTCCTCTTCCTCGGCCCGACCGGCGTCGGCAAGACGGAACTGGCCAAGGCGCTCGCCGACTTCCTCTTCGACGACGAGCGGGCCATGGTCCGTATCGACATGTCGGAGTACAGCGAGAAGCACAGCGTGGCCCGGCTGGTCGGCGCGCCCCCCGGGTACGTCGGCTACGAGGAGGGCGGCCAGCTGACCGAGGCGGTGCGCCGCCGCCCGTACAGCGTCGTCCTGCTGGACGAGGTGGAGAAGGCGCACCCCGAGGTCTTCGACATCCTCCTCCAGGTGCTGGACGACGGCCGGCTGACCGACGGGCAGGGCCGTACGGTCGACTTCCGCAACGCGATCCTCGTCCTCACCTCGAACCTGGGCAGCCAGTTCCTGGTCGAGCCGACCACCAGCGAGCACGAGAAGAAGGAGCAGGTGCTCGAAGTGGTCCGGGCCTCCTTCAAGCCGGAGTTCCTGAACCGGCTCGACGACCTGGTCGTCTTCTCCGCCCTGAGCAAGGACGAACTGGCCCGGATCGCCCGGCTCCAGATCGACCGGCTGGCCCGGCGGCTGGCCGAGCGCCGGCTCACCCTGGAGATCACCGACGAGGCGCTGGCCTGGCTGGCGGACGAGGGGAACGACCCGGCCTACGGTGCCCGCCCGCTGCGCCGTCTGGTCCAGACCGCCATCGGCGACCGGCTCGCCAAGGAGATCCTTTCCGGGGAGGTCAAGGACGGCGACACGGTCCGGGTGGACGCCTTCGGCGACGGCCTGCTGGTCGGCCCGTCCACCGGCAAGACACTCTGACCCGTCGCGGGTCCGGATCGCCCGTCCGGACCGCCCGTCTCCACCGCTCGTCTCCACCGCCTGTCTCCACCGTCCGTCTCCCGGCCGGAACCGGGCCGGGGAGACGGGCGGCGGCGCGTCCGGATGGCGTGCGGGCACGTGCTTCGTGGCGTGCGGGTAAAGCCTTGACCGGATCGTGTCTGCCCGTGGCGGACAGTGCCGCCGGGGCTTGCCACCCCCCTCCCCGGATGAGGGAGGATGGCGGAATCCGTACGAAGGGAAATTCACGGTGACCATCGACCCGTCCTCGATTCCGAACTTCGGGGGCCAGCCCGAGCCGCAGCCCCAAGGACCGGCGGGCCCCGTCGTCCCGGATCAGGATCTTGTGAAGCAGCTCCTCGACCAGATGGAGCTGAAGTACGTCGTCGACGAAGAGGGTGACCTCGCGGCGCCGTGGGAGCAGTTCCGTACGTACTTCATGTTCCGTGGGGAGCCCGATCAGGCGGTCTTCTCGGTGCGGACCTTCTACGACCGGCCGCACCAGATCGAGGAGAAGCCGCAGCTCCTGGAGTCGATCGACGACTGGAACCGCAGGACGCTGTGGCCCAAGGTGTACACGCACACCCATGACGACGGCACCGTCCGCCTCATCGGTGAGGCGCAGATGCTGATCAGCACCGGCGTCGACCTCAACCACTTCGTCACCTCCACGGTCAGCTGGGTGCGGGCCGCGATCGAGTTCGACAAGTGGCTGGTGGAGCAGCTCGGCCTCGAACAGGAGGTCAACGAGGCGGACAAGCCCGACGACGAGGAGTGACACCGTCGCTCCGCACCCTGGCGCGCGGTGGCGCGGCGACCCGGCACGGCAGGTGAGCCGCCACCGTCCCAGCCCCGTGCGTCCCGCTCATCCGGTTCGTCCTGTGCGTGTGCGTCCTGTGCGCTCTGTGCGCTCTGTGCGTCCTGTGCGCTCCGTGCTTCTTGTGCGTGCTGGGGCGGCGGCCGGGCGGTCACGGCCGTCACAGCGGCGTCCGCGCGAGCACGACGAGATAGGCGCCGTATCCGAAGGAGAGCCCGGCCAGGGCGCAGACCACCACGGTCGCGTGCCAGGGCCGGGCTCTCGCCGTCCGTACCAGGGCTCGGGCCAGCGGAATCAGCAGCGGGAACGCGGGCAGCAGGAAGCGCGGCTTGGACTCGAAGAAGCCGGAGCCGCCGAGCGTGATCAGGAGCAGCACCCCGCTGTACACGAGGAGGGGGAGCGGGGCCCGTTCGGCGACCAGCAGCGCGTACAGCAGCACGGCCAGCGCCACGATCAGCAGCGCCACGGAGAAGACGAACCGGTCGCCCCGGACCAGCAGCCCGCGGACGAAGTGCAGCGAACCGCGCCCGAGGTCGAACCGCGACCCCCACAGCCGCTGCACCTCGAAGTAGCCGCCGAGCAGGTCGTCCTTGCGCCGCCCGACCCAGAGCACGTACGCCGTCCAGCCCAGCGGCGCTAGCGCGGCGCCCGTCCACAGCCTGTGGGAAAACCGGCCGCCGCGCCGCCGGATCCGGTACGCCTCGCAGGCCGCCGCGGCGATCAGGGCGGCGGCCACCGCGATGCCGTTGGGCCGGGACAGCCCGGCGAACGTGGCCAGGCTGCCCGCCCACAGCCAGTTCCCGGCCAGCACGGCGTACAGGGACCAGGCCGCGAACGCGGTGAGCACCGGTTCGGTGTACGCCATCGACAGCACCACGGAGTGCGGCAGCAGCCCCCACAGCACCACCAGCACGGTGCCCACGCCGGGGCCGTACAGGCGTGCCCCCACCGCGTAGATCCCGCAGGCGGCGACCCCGGCGGCGGCCCAGGACACCAGCAGTCCCGCCGCGCCCCCGCCGAACGGCGTCACGGCGGTCACGACCCGCACCAGCGCCGGGTACAGCGGGAAGAACGCCAGGTCGCTGTGGATGACGTCCGGTTCGAAGGCCAGGGTGCGGCCGTAGCCGTGCGCGGCGATGCCCAGGTACCACACGGAGTCCCAGGACCGGCCGAGCAGGGCCAGCGGCTGCTTGTCCCGGGTCCAGGCGGCCACGGCCAGCACGGCGATCCCGGCGATCCGGGTGACGGCGAACACCCCGAGCGCGATCCCGCTCGCCGTCAGCAGGGACAGCCGGGCCCGGACACGCTCCCGGGGGCCGGGCTCCTGGGACACCGCGGGAGCGGCAGGGACGAGGGTGGGACTTGCGTGGCTCACATTTTCGCAGCTTGCAGGGGCGAGCGCGGGCGCGCGAGCAGTGTGCGGCCGAGCGGGTACGTCGTGACGGCCGTCGGCGTGGCGACGTGACAGCCGCGGGCGCCGGATCCCGCAGCCGCGGGGCCCGGGTCCCGGAGTCCGGACGGCCCGCGCGGAGGGGCTACGGCGGGGGCAGGACAGGGGCGGTACGGCGGTGTCTGATGCTGTGGAACGTGGCCGACCGCAAACCGAGCGCCGTCCTGGCGGACAGCAAGGAGCAAGGCGTGGAGGGGGCCGTCGCCTTCAGCCCGGACGGCCGGCTCGTCGCGGGCAACGACCACGACGACCGCACCGTATGGCTGTGGGAAACGCCGTCGAAAACGCCGTAGCGCACCGGTGGAACCGTTCGGTGCCGGCGTCGGGTGGTCCGGGTCCTGTCAGCCCTTTGCTCTCTCCCGTAGAAATCAGAGCGTAATCTGAGTACAGTCTGAGTATGAGGATCGCGCACCCGGCAACGGAGTCGGAATCCGTATCGTTCACTGATCTGTCCCGGAACCCGAAGGCGGTCGCCGCGAGGGCCGCCGCCTTGGGGTGCTTGCGTGTCACACATCGAGACGCGCCCGACATGGTGCTGACCACGGCCATACACGCGGAGCGTACCGAGGAGAACCTGACCACCGCGTCGCGGCTGTTCCTCGCCCTGATGAAGCAGGACGGAGGGGCCAGGTCGATTCTGCTCGCGCTGCCCGAGGTGTTCCCGTGGGTGCGTCACCTGGACGACGAAGAGGTCCGGGAATTCACCGTCGAGCTCCTGGACGCGCTGTCCGACGCCGCTGAGCTGGGTGCCAGGGAAGCCGTGCACCGAGCGATCGTGTCGTGGCGGGCGACTGCCCGCGTCAACGCCGACCCCGACCAGCTCAGGGAAGCACTGCGTCCGCTCGGTGGAGTCGACCTCGGCCCGGTCGAGGTGCACGAGTGAGCCCGAAGAAAGGTGATCGGGTCAGTGTTCCTCCGTTGAGCGGCTGGAACGTCATCCTTGGGACGACGGAGGCCGCGACCGGCTGGGAGGAGCTGTGCCGGGTGGCGTTGCCGAACGCCCATCGCTGCCTGGAAGCCCTTCGCACAGACCCGCTGTCGCGGGCCAACTGGAACCGTCAGCACCAGCTCCGCGGCAGGCACGCGGCCAAGGAGTGGAAGGGCTCCGAGCTGGAGCAGTGGGAATACGAGATCACCAGTGGCGGCCGGGTCCGCTACCTGGTCAGCCCCGAGACCTCGACTGTGATCCTGGTGTACGCCTCACCGCGGCACCCGAAGGACACTGAGTAGCCCAAACCCCAAGACCCTTGTGCTCCCAGTGTCCTGAGGCGGGCGACGGCCTCCTCCAGCACGCCCGTCTGCTTGCAGAAGGCGAAGCGTACGAAGGGTGCGCCCTTCTCGCGGTGGTCGTAGAAGACGGCGTTGGGGATCGCCACCACTCCGCAGCGCTCAGGCAGCGCGCGGCAGAAGGCGAAGCCGTCGCCGACCGGGGCGCGGGCTGAGAAGTCCGCCGCTCTCCGCCGTACGACTGAACGCACCGTGCGGAGGGGACGGGACCGGTGGATCGCCGCGGTTCACCGGTCAGCTCTCGTAGTGGTAGCGGCACTGTGCGATCAGGACGCCGTCCTCGGTCGCCTTGTGGATCAGCCGGTGCTCGTCGTTGATGCGGCGCGACCAATAGCCCTGGAATCCGTGCTTGAGGGGTTCCGGTTTGCCGATCCCCTTGTTGCCGTTCCGGGCGATGTCCGCGATGAGTGTGTTGATGCGCTCAAGGATCTTCCGGTCCTGCAACTGCCACCACAGGTAGTCCTCCCAGGCACGGGAGGAGAAGGTGATCTTCAACCCGGGGCCCTCACTCGTCGGTCGCGAGCTCGCGTACGGTGCCGCCGCCGTTCTCCAGCTCGTCGATGGAGGCGAGCAGGCGCCGGGCGTTCGCCGGGCTTCGCAGCAGGTACGCGGTCTCCTTCAGGGACTCGTAGTCCTCAAGGGAGACGATGACGACCGGCTCATGTCCGGCCCGGGTGATGACGACCTCCTCGCGGTCGTCGGTGACGGAGTTGAGCACCTCGGCGTACCGCGCGCGGGACTCGGAATACGTCATGGTCTTCACGGTCAACCCTCCTTCGACGTACAAGAAATTGTACGTCCCACTCTGTGGTGCGGCAAGCGCCGGTACCACGGCCGGGAGCATGCGGCCTCCGGTGTGGACGTTCCGGGCGGGTGGGGCGGGGCGGGCGACGGGGAATGCGAGGATCGACCTGCGGCGGCGGTCGGTGCGCGAGCGCTTTGCGGAGCCTTTCTGCCGCATCCAGCAGCACCTCGGCGCGTTTGCAGAATGCGAGCCGGACGCAGGGGACGCCCGCTGCGGCAGGGAGCATTTTGTCTGGCGCGCGGCGACGGCAACGACGTCACAGGCAACGGCAGGTGCGCCGAGAAGGGACCTGGCGTCGCCGGCCCGGTGGCCGTCGCGGAGACGATCAGGATCTCGTCCTACCGGTGCCCCAGAGAAACCTGTGGCCACTGTTATTCTCAGCTCGCCGCGTGTGGGGGGGAAGTTCGGGGGGCGGATATTTCGCGGCAGCATCAACACGCGCCTTCCCGGCAGTCGACCTCCGTCACGCCTCTTTCCGCCGGAAGCCCTCAGGAGGCGACGATGGCTCGTCGTACCACCGCCCGCGGCGTCGTCGCCGCGCTGGCAGTCCTCACCGTTGTCGCCGGTCCCGGTCCGCTCGTCGGCACGGCCGATGCGGGCGACGGCACCGGGAGCACCGCACTCGCGACCGAAAAGGTCTTCCAGTCCGACCGTTACAAGCCCCGCGCCGACCGGCTCCACAGCGCCGGTGCCGACGGCTACCTGCACGCCCAGGAGGGGCGCTCCGGCTACCTGTGGACGTCGTACGCCACCGGTGCGACGACCGAACTGGGCGAGCTGCCGCGACTCGAACTCGCCGGCTACCTGGGCTCGTCGTCCGACATCGTGACCGACGTCGTCTCGCCCACCCAGAAGGTCGTCCTCCGTGACCTCTCCGCCGCCACCAACACCGATGTCACCCTCACCCACGGCGCATACCTGGCCACGTACGGCACCCATGTGCTGACCCAGGCCCAGGACACGGCCGGCAGTCGCACGCTGTGGCTCTACGGCGGCGACGCCCCGGCCGACGGCACCCTCGTCGACGGGTGGCCGGCCGGGATCACCGCGAACTTCCGGGTGCTGGGCGGCGACAGCGGCACCGCCGTCGTCGGCTACGCGCTGGGGGGCGTGCAGCACCTGGCGCTGGTGGACCTGGCCGCCGCGAAGGTCACCGGCGACGTGACCGTGTCCGCCGCGCCGGCCGCCGTCGAGCTGAGCGCGGACCGGCTGGTCTGGTACCCGTCCGGCACCACGCCGGTGGCACACGTCCTGGACCGCGGCGACCTCACCGCCCCCGGGACGACGGTGACCCTGCCCGGCACCGAGGGCACCCCGTCGGTCGGCATCGCCGGGGACTGGCTCGTGGTGGCCCGTACCGTGCCGTCGAACCCCTCCGACCTGGCCGACGAGTCCGGCGAGCAGCTCATGGCCGTCCCCGTCACGGGCGGCGCCCCGGTCACCCTGCTCCGGCACGCGAACAGCTCCGTCGTCCCCGCCCCCGACGGCGGCCTGCTGGTCGTCGGCGGCGCCGACGCCGGGCACTGGGCGGTACGCCGGGTCACCGACACGGGCGCGGACACCCCGGCACTGACCGAACTGGCCGCCGTACCGCCGGCAGCGGCGAAGATCACGCGGCTGTCGCTGGAGAACGGCACCCTGGCCACCGGCGAGGCCGACAGCAGCTTCCTGGGTGCCTACTACACCCGGCCGATCGCCGCGGACGGCACGCCCGGCACCCGGACCTGGGAGAAGTGGGACGGCCGCGACACGGGCCCGTACGCCACCGGGGACGGTCGCGCGGTGACTTTCACCGCCGACGCCGACCCGGTCGGCTCGTACGTCCAGTCCGTCGACCGCGATGACCAGGCCGGCTTCTTCTACCTGCCCTCGGCCGCCGGCACCGTCCTCGACGTCACCGGCCGCTACGCGGTCGTCAACGGTTCCTCCCCCAGCAAGCAGTACGTCGGCGACCTCGGTGTCTACACCGACCTGCAGCCCGTCCTCACCCGCTCCGCCACAGCCGCCTCCGTCTGGGGGACCAGCCTGTGGACGCCGGGTTCCGGCAACGGTGTCGTCACCGCCAGGAACCTGAAGACCGGCGCGATCGCCACCACCGTCAGCACCGGCGCCCCGTGCGTCCCCAAGGAGCTCCAGGTGGTGAGCCGCTGGATCTACTGGTCCTGCGGTACGGGCGGGACGGCCGGCGTCTGGGACCGAACGGCGAAGAAGAACACGCCCGTGCCGTCCGGCCAGGTCCAGCTCGGCGACGGATACCTCGTCCGGCAGGACACGACCACCGGGACGCTGCTCCTCACCGCCTTCGCCGACGGCACCGCGACCACCCGTGAGATAGCCGACCTCCCGGCGGGCACGTCCGGCGGGCGTGGGACGACCTGGACCGTGGACAAGTTCGGCGGGCCCGTCGCCTACGTCGACACGGAGAACCGGATCCACCTGGTGCCCAGCGGGGTCGCCACCCAGCCGCTCTCCGCCGTCGAGTCCGAGACGACCGGCAACGCGGGGGAGAGCAGCGCGGCCGTCAGCCCGTGGTGGCAGTGGCGTGGGCTCCTCTCCAAACCGGCCGCCTCCTGGACGGCCACCTTCACCAGCAAGGCCACCGGTGTCGTCGTCCGCACCCTCTCCGGTGGGACGGTGCAGGGCAATCTGACCGCGCGGTGGGACATCCGTGACGCCAAGGGCGCGCTCGTCCCCAATGGCACCTACACCTTCACGGTGACGATCCCGCCCGCCGACGGCTCGGGACGCGCGCTGACCGTGTCGCAGACGGTGAAGGTGTCCGACGGGGCCGCCGTACGCCACGACTTCACCGGTGGCGGTTCCTGGGCGCCCGACGGAACCGGCGACGTCCTGACCCTCAACTCCTCCGGCGCCATCAGCTACCGGCCGGGCACCGGCACGGGCACCCTGGGCAAGGCCATGTCCGCCTCTGGCTGGCCCACCTCCGTGAAGCTCGTCCCGTTCGGCGATCTCGACGGCGACCGGCGCAACGACATCCTCGTCCGGTTCAGCAGCGGCGAACTGCGGGTGTACCGGACCAGGCTCGGTCAGGCGTTCCTCACCAACACCCCGCACACCTCGCTGGGCAAGGGCTGGAACCAGTACGACGTCCTGACCTCGCCCGGCGACATCAGCGGCGACGGCCGTCCCGACCTCATCGCCCGCAACTCCGCCACCGGCGCGGTCTACCTCTACAAGGGGACGAGCACCGGAAAGCTCTCCGCGCGTGTGAAGCTCTACGCCGACTGGAAGACGTACAAGAAGATCGTGGGCGTCGGCGACCTCAACGGCGACGGCATCGGCGACCTGGTCGCCCAGGACAAGTCCAACAACCTGTACCGCTGTCTCGGCACGGGCAAGGGCACCTTCTCCGCACGCGTGAAGATCTTCTCCGCCTGGGGCGGCTCGTACAACACCGTCATCGGCGTCGGCGACCTCACCGGCGACGGCAAGGCCGACCTCCTGTCCCGCGACACCTCCGGCAACCTGTGGCGCAACAACGGCAACGGCAAGGGGGCGTTCGGTGCCGGCACGAAGATCGCCACCGGGTGGCAGGGGTACAAGGGGATCTTCTGAGTGGTGACGAGAAACGTGGCCCTGGGGCTGGTCGACCTCGAACCCGGCTGCCCGTGACCGTCGCAGAGCAGGTCGCGCGCTTGCGGCGGAGGTCGGCGCCGACGTACGTCAGATACTGCTCCGCCCCCCAGGACGGCGGGGACGAGCGGGCCGTTCGCAGTCACCTCTGTTCGGGGCGTGGACGTCTGCGTCCACTTCCCTGCCGACGTTCCCTGCCGACGTTCCCTGCCGACGTTCCCTGCCGACGAGAACTCCGCCCTCGATCCGGCGATCCTCCGCGAGGACGCCCGCCGGGAAGGCAAGCGCTCAAGCTTCGAAGACGTCTCGACCTCTTCCGCACGCAAGGACTACGGCGACTGCACCACGATGGCTGACCGGCTACGACAGCTGCCGCAGCCGCTTCGCCGCCTCCTTCAGCACCTCCACCCGCTTGCAGAACGCGAACCGCACGAACGGCGCCCCCGCGTCCCGGTGGTCGTAGAAGACCGCGTTCGGGATGGCGACGACGCCCGCCCGTTCCGGCAGCGAACGGCAGAACGCGAAGCCGTCGGTCTCGCCGAGGGGGCGGATGTCGGTGGTGATGAAGTACGTGCCGGCGGTGTCGTAGACCTCGAAGCCCGCCTCCGTCAGGCCCGTCGCGAGGATGTCCCGCTTGGTCTGCATGTCGCGGCGGAACGTCTCGAAGTACGCGTCCGGCAGGGCGAGGGCCTCCGCGACCGCGTACTGGAAGGGCCCCGAGGACACGTACGTCAGGAACTGCTTCACCGCGCGCACGGCGCCCACCAGCTCGGGCGTCGCCGTCACCCAGCCGACCTTCCAGCCCGTGAACGAGAAGGTCTTCCCGGCGGAGCCGATGGTGACCGTGCGTTCGCGCATGCCGGGGAACGCGGCCAGCGGCAGGTGTTCCGCGCCGTCGAAGACCAGGTGCTCGTACACCTCGTCCGTCACCACCAGCAGGTCCCGTTCCACCGCCAGCGCGGCGATCGCGGCCAGCTCCTCACGGGTGAGCACGGCCCCCGTCGGGTTGTGCGGGGTGTTGACCAGCAGTAGCCGGGTGCGGTCCGTCACCGCGGCGCGCAGTTCGTCCAGGTCCAGGTGGAAGCCGCCCTCGTGCGGCCGTAGCGTCACCGGCACCCGGGTGCCGCCCGCCAGCGCGATGCTCGCCGCGTACGAGTCGTAGTACGGCTCGAACGCGACGACCTCGTCGCCCGGCTCCAGCAGGGCGAGCATCGCGGCGGCGATGGCCTCGGTGGCACCCGCGGTGACCAGGACCTCGGTGTCCGGATCGAAGCTCAGGCCGTGGAAGCGCAACTGGTGGCCGGCGATGGCGGTGCGCAGTTCGGGAACGCCGGAGCCGGGCGGGTACTGGTTGCCGCGCCCCTCGCGCAGTGCCCGTACGGCCGCCTCCCGCACCTCCTCGGGGCCGTCCGTGTCCGGGAAGCCCTGACCCAGGTTGATCGACCCGGTCCGCACCGCCAGCGCGGACATCTCGGCGAAGATCGTCGTCCCGAACTCGGCGAGCCGGCGGTTGAGCAGTGGGCGTGCGGTGGAGGTCATGCCGGTCATCCTGCGCCGAAGCTCTGGAGTTCCTCAACTCTGCTTTGGCCCGGGAGAGGGTGGGGCATCCCCCGTGCACACGGCAGTCACGCACCACGAGAGGCGCCCACGGGGGGTCGCTTCGGGGGAATGGAAGGAGGGTGGCGCCATGGTCTTCGGCATCATCCTGGCGGTGATCGTGATCCTGGTCATCGGGTCTGTGGCGAAGGGCGCACGCAGGCGCAAGAAGGGCGCGTACGTGATGAGCGGCCGGGGGCGGGCATCCCGTTCGTCCCGTTCCTCGGCTTCGTCTTCTTCGTCTTCTTCGTCCGCGTCCGGCGGCAGCTGGTGGGCGGGTGACGCGGGCGGTTCGTCGTGCGGCTCGTCCTCCGGCGGCGGGCACGGCGGGCACGGCGGACACTCCTGTGGCGGCGGCTCGTCCTGTGGCGGCGGGTCGTCGTGCGGCGGCGGATGCGGCGGAGGCAGCTGACACGGGGCAGCTGAGCTTCACCGGGCATCATCCACCTCACCCTCGCCCGCGCAGGGGCGCCTGTCGGACGAAGGCTTCCGACGGGCGCCCAGCCGCGCAAAACGTGCGCTGGGCGCACGCTTTGCTTGAACAGGTGAGCTGTGGAGCCCTCTGAGGGATGGAAACCCGACTAAGTTGGGTAAAAACGCTGTGGCGGCAGCACAGTTCGTGATTCCCTCGAAATCACCAACGCAGCCCCTCGGACGTCCGGCAGACACCCCGCTCCTTGGCTGGGCTGGCTGGGCCGCCGACCGGGCTGATGTGGCCGATCTCCCGGTGTCGACCGTGGCGTGCCGGACCACACTCCCTCTTCATCTTTGCGTGCTTAGCGGAGCCGATCCATGCTCACGACCCTGAACACCTCCTATACCGACACGCGCGCGGCCGACCTCGCCTGGGCGCTGGGACGCGAGCCGCTTCCCGCCCTCGCCACCCTCGATCTCGAACTGGCCCGTGCGAAACTCCAGTTGAGACTGCTCGGCGCCTCCCACCAGGTACTCCTGGAGGAGGAGCGGGGCGGCTGCTCGGAGACGGTGGCGTGCATCCCGGGGTCCAGAACGCCGTTGCCGCTGGGCGTCGCCAAGCGCGTCGGCGACTGGGAATACGAGTTCGCCGCCCGCGTGGAGTTCCTGCCGCCGGGGTCCTTCGCGGGCCGGGCCCAGGAGTTGCTGGCCCTGGTCTCCGACCATCCCCACGGTCTCGCCGGTGTCTTCCCCGGCAGCCCCCACGCCTTCACGGCGATGCTCGCCCAGTACCACGAGGGCCAGGTGCACTGGCGCACCTGGCACGCGTACCCGCAGGACGGCCAGTTGGTGGCCACGCGGACACGGGTGGGCGTGCGGGTGCCCGCCGTGCAGCCCGGATAGAGCGCCGTACGGCCCGTGTGGACCGCCGTACGGCCCGTGTGGACCGCCGTACGGCCCGTGTGGACCGCCGTACGGCCCGTATGGACCGCCGTACGGCCCGTATGGACCGCCGTACGGCCCGTATGGGCCGCCGTGCAGCCTGGATGGACCGCGACGCCGTCTGTCGGAACGGGATCCGGAACGTCATCCGGAACGGGATCCGGGACGCGATCCGGAACGTCATCTGGAACGGGATCCGGGGCGTGATGTAGTCGGCGGGAGCCGCCGTCGGCCGCTGGAACGCGATGCCGTGCGGACGGCCTTCGGCGCGGGCGGGCAGGGCGCCGACAGTGTTGTGGCGGGATAAACGCCTCGCGCGTCATCCGGGGCAGTTCCACACGTGTGGGTGACGAAGCGTGCCCTTCATGTGACGTAACGTCGCAGAGTGATCGAACCGCACGCTCCCGCCCCTCCCGGTGTCCCGCCGCTCCGGAGCGGACCCGCGCGGCTGTCCGTCCGGCCCGGGACCGGACGGTTCCTGGTCCTCGCGGGCGTCTTCGTCTGCGCCGCCTGCGGACTCGTCTACGAACTCGAACTGGTCGCCCTCGCCTCGTACTTGATCGGAGACTCGGTCACCCAGGCTTCCGTCGTGCTGTCCGTCATGGTCTTCGCGATGGGCCTCGGCTCGCTCGCCGCGAAGCGGCTGCGCCGGCACGCGGCCGCCGCCTTCGGTGCCATCGAGGCGGGCCTCGCGCTGGTCGGCGGATGCAGCGCGATGGCGTTGTACGCCCTGTTCGCCTGGACCGGCGACTGGGGCGGCCTGTGGGCCAGCGGCCCCCGCTGTCTGCTGGTCGCCTTCTCGCTCGCCATCGGCCTGCTGATCGGCGCCGAGGTGCCGCTGCTGATGGAGCTGATCCAGCGCATCCGGCGGCAGGACCCGGGCGGCGCGGTCGCCGACCTGTTCGCGGCGGACTACGTCGGCGCGCTCGTCGGCGGCCTCGCCTTCCCCTTCCTGCTCCTGCCGTTCCTCGGCCAGTTGACCGGCGCGCTGCTCACCGGCGCGGTCAACGCCGTCGCGGGCGGCGCCCTGGTCCTCGGCCTGTTCCGCCGCGACCTCGGCCGCCGGCCCCGCTGGGTGCTGCTGCTCGCCAACATCGCCGTCCTCGGCCTGCTCGCCTCCGCCGCCGTCCTCGTGGACGACTTCGAACGGCTCGCCCGGCAGGCGGTGTACGACGGCGACGTACGCGTGGCCCTCCAGACCGACGTCCAGGAGGTGGTCCTCACCGGCGGTACCCGCGGCCACCCCCTCGATCTGTACCTCGACGGCCGGCTGCGCGTCGGCGGCCGGGACGAGGGCCGCTACCACGAGGCGCTGGTCCACCCCGCGATGACCGGCCCGCACGCGCGCGTGCTCATCCTCGGCGGCGGGGACGGACTGGCCGCCCGGGAGGCGCTGCGCCACCCGGGCGTGCGCCGGATCGACGTCGTCGAACTCGACGCGGGCCTGCTCCGGCTGGCCCGCCGCGACCCGGGGCTGTCCGCCCTCAACGGCCACGCCTACGGCGACGCCCGCGTCCACGTCACCACCGACGACGCCTTCGGCTGGCTGCGCGGGGCGCCCACCGGCACGTACGACGTCGTGATCGCGGATCTGCCGGACCCCGGCATCACGGCCAGTACGAAGCTCTACTCCGAGGAGTTCTACGGTCTGACCCGGCGGGTGCTGGCCGAGCACGGCCGGCTCGTGGTGCACGCCGGACCGGTGGCCGCCCGGCCGCGGGTCTTCTGGACGGTGGAGGCGACGATGCGCGCGGCGGGGTTCGGCACCGCGCCCTACCGGGTGCTCGGCCACGACCCCGGGTTCAAGGCGGGCCCGGACCGCTCCGCGGGCGCCTCCCGCACCCCGCACGACTGGGGATTCGTGCTGGCCGCGCCCGGCTCCGCCGCGCCGCCGCTGCGGCTGGACCCGGCGGGGCCGCGGCTGCGCACCCTGACCCCGCAGTCGCTCGCCGCGGACGTTCGGGCGGCGGCCGGCACCCGGATCACCGGCGTGCCGGCCTCCACGCTGGTGCATCCGCGGTACTGACGACCGGCGGTCCGGGGGGAATGACGACCGGGCGGCCCACAGGGGGGTACGTACCGGCCGCTCGTGGGTAGGCTCAGCCGACATGGAGCATGAGGTCTTCGTTCCGGTTCCGGCCGAGCGGCTGCGGCAGGCGCTCGCCGAGCCCGCGCGCATCGCCCGGGCGGTTCCCGGGCTCCAGCAGGACGCCGGTGCCGAACCGGTCGCGGGGCGGCTGAAGGTGCGCATCGGTGGCCACTCCATCACCTACCGGGGATCGCTGCGCGTCTCGGCGCGGGACGACGGTTCCTACGAGGTGACGGGTGAGGCGACCGAGGCGCGCGGCACCGGCCAGGTCAAGCTCGCCCTCGTCCTTCGCCTCCGCGACGCCGACGGCGGCACCGCCGTCACCGTGGAGGGCACGGCCGCCGCGGACGGACGGGTCGCCGAACTGCCCGCGGACGCGGTGGGTTCGGCGGCGGTCCGGCTGCTGAGCCGCAGCGTGGAGGCCCTGGCCGCGGCGCCGGAGAACACCCCCGGCCGCGCGCCGGAGGACTCCGTCGGGCCTGCGGCCGGGACCCGGGCGGCCGACGCGGCCGAGGGGACGGCGGACACCGGGCGGACAGAGGGCGCCGAGTCGGGTTCCGGGGCGGACGCCGGGGTTCCGGGGGCGGACGCCCGTGGTTCCAAGGCGGATTCCGAGGCGGACTCGGAGGCGGGCTCCGAGGACGACGCGCCGGCGTCCGTCTTCGAGACCGAGGTGCCGCCGCCCTCGCCGGCTCCCGACGCGGCGGACGAGGCCGGGGACGAGGACGAGGCCGAGGACGAGCAAGGGGCCGTGGCCGGGGAAGGGGCCGCGGCAGGCGCCGGGGAAGGCGCCGGGGAAGGGGTCCGTGGCGGCCCGGCGGGTGTCGCGCCCGTCGGCGGCCTGCCCGCCGAGGCGGCGCACGCACGACGGACCATGATCGGCCGCAGCGCGGAGGAGGTGGACCACGCCCCGCCGCGCGGGCGCTACGCCCCCGTACCGGTCCCGGAGACGGTCGCCGCGAACTCCGCGCTGCGCTGGGCCGCCCCCGCGGCGGCCCTCGCCCTCGCCTCGGCGATCGTGGTCGGCAGGGCGCTGCGCAGACGTCGCTGAGGTCCTTCCGGGGATCCGTCAGAAGGGCCCCGGGGGTGCTGGGGATCCGTCAGAAGGGTCCCGGGGGTGCTGCCGTTCTCCCGTACCGCCCCAGTAGGGTCGTCCCGTGAGTAACGAACCCATCACGCTGACCGCGGGCGACGCGGAGGTGAGCCTGCGGCCGGACAACGGCGGGCGGGTCGCCGGGCTCCGGATCGCCGGTACCGAGCTGCTCCGGCAGGGCGACCGCTACGGCTGTTTCCCGATGGTTCCCTGGTGCGGACGGATCAGGGACGGCCGTTTCCTGAACGGCGCCACCGCGCACCAGATGCCGCTCAACTCCCCGCCGCACGCCATCCACGGCACCGCCCGCGACGGCGCCTGGCGCACCGCCCGCGTCCTGGCCGACGAGGCCGTCATCACCTACGACCTGGTCGAGCCGTGGCCCTACCCCGGCCGCGTCACCCAGGTCGTCGCCCTGACCGAGGACAGCCTGACCCTCACGCTGTCCGTCGAGACGTACGGCTCGTCCTTCCCGGCGCAGGTCGGCTGGCACCCGTGGTTCAACCGGAACCTGGGCGGCGAGGACGTACGGCTCGGCTTCACGCCCGCCTGGCAGGAGGAACGCGGCGCCGACCACCTGCCCACCGGCAACCGGATCGAGCCCCGGCCCGGCCCCTGGGACGACTGCTTCGGCATGCCCGACGGCGTGGACGTCACCCTCACCTGGCCCGGACAGCTGGAGCTGACGGTGACCAGCCGCGAGCAGTGGGCGGTCGTCTACGACGAACAGGAGGCCGCCGTCTGCGTCGAGCCGCAGACCGGCCCGCCCAACGGGCTCAACACCCTGCCCCGCCTGGTCACGCCGCTGGAGCCGCTGGAGGCCACGGCCGCCTGGCGCTGGCGCCGCCTCTGACCGGCCTCGGCGCCGCCTCTAAGCTGGGCGGCATGACGGACGTACGCGGCGCGCTGCTGCAGCAGATCAAGGACAAGGCCGTGGTGCACGGCACGGTGACGCTCTCGTCGGGCCTGGAGGCGGAGTACTACATCGACCTGCGCCGCGTCACCCTCGACGGCGAGGCCGCGCCGCTGGTCGGGCAGGTGCTGCTGGACCTGACCGCGGACCTCGACTTCGACGCCGTGGGCGGGCTGACCATGGGTGCCGACCCGGTCGCCACCGCACTGCTGCACGCCGCCGCCGCGCGCGGCCGTCGGCTGGACGCGTTCGTCGTACGGAAGGCCGCCAAGGCGCACGGCATGCAGCGGCGCGTCGAGGGCCCGGAGATCAAGGGCCGCCGCGTGCTGGTCGTCGAGGACACCTCCACCACCGGCGGCTCGCCGCTCACCGCGGTGGAGGCCGTGCGCGAGGCCGGTGCCGAGGTCGTCGCCGTCGCGACGATCGTGGACCGGGCGACCGGCGCCGCCGAGAAGATCCAGGAGGGCGCGGGCGTCCCGTACCTCTTCGCCTATTCGAAGGACGAGTTGGGACTCGACTGACGCACGGCGTCGACCGCACCCCGGGGCGCCGTGCCGCCGGGGGAGCCGAGCACGGGCCCATGTCTGGAAAGATGGGGACGACGACGACGTCACCCCCAAGGTCTAGGTCAGGGCCGTAGTACGCAGATCGCCGACCCGCACACTCAAGGAGCGGACAGATGCCCATCGCAACCCCCGAGGTCTACAACGAGATGCTCGACCGGGCGAAGGCAGGCAAGTTCGCCTACCCGGCCATCAACGTCACCTCCAGCCAGACCCTGAACGCGGCTCTGCGCGGCTTCGCCGAGGCGGAGAGCGACGGCATCATCCAGATCTCCACGGGTGGCGCCGAGTTCCTGGGCGGCCAGTACAGCAAGGACATGGTGACCGGCGCGGTCGCCCTGGCCGAGTACGCGCACATCATCGCCGAGAAGTACCCGGTGACGGTCGCCCTGCACACCGACCACTGCCCGAAGGACAAGCTCGACGGGTACGTCCGTCCGCTGATCGCGATCTCCGAGGAGCGCGTGAAGGCCGGGCAGAACCCGCTGTTCCAGTCCCACATGTGGGACGGCTCCGCCGAGACCCTCGCCGACAACCTGGCCATCGCGCAGGAACTGCTGGCGCGCGCCCACGCCGCCAGGATCATCCTTGAGGTGGAGATCACCCCGACCGGCGGCGAGGAGGACGGCGTCTCGCACGAGATCAACGACTCCCTGTACACCACGGTCGACGACGCGATCCGCACCGCGGAGGCGCTCGGCCTCGGCGAGAAGGGCCGCTACCTGCTGGCCGCCTCCTTCGGCAACGTGCACGGCGTGTACAAGCCGGGCAACGTGGTGCTCCGTCCCGAGCTGCTGAAGGAGCTGAACGACGGCGTCGCCGCCAAGTACAACAAGCCGTCCCCGTTCGACTTCGTCTTCCACGGCGGCTCCGGCTCCACCGAGCAGGAGATCGCGACCGCGCTGGAGAACGGCGTGGTCAAGATGAACATCGACACGGACACCCAGTACGCCTTCACCCGTCCGGTCGTCGACCACATGTTCAAGAACTACGACGGCGTCCTGAAGGTCGACGGCGAGGTCGGCTCCAAGAAGACGTACGACCCGCGCACCTGGGGCAAGCTGGCCGAGGCGTCGATGGCCCGGCGCGTCGTCGAGGCGACCCAGAACCTGCGCTCGGCCGGCACGAAGATCAAGTAGCTCCGCCCGCCCGCGGTACGTACCGTACGAGGGATTTCAGCGAGCCCGGCCCGCCCAGGGTCGGGCTCGCGCTGTATCCGGGTATACCTGGGGCATGCCCGACGTCCGGCTCGCCTCGCCCCAGGGCAAGTGGATCCTGCTCACCACCGTGCTCGGCTCCAGCATGGCCCTGCTGGACTCGACCGTCGTCAACGTGGCCCTGCCACGCATCGGCCGCGACCTGAACGTGGACCTGGCAGCCCTCCAGTGGACGGTCAACGCCTACCTGGTCACGCTGGCCGGGCTGATCCTGCTCGGCGGTGCGCTGGGCGACCGCTACGGCCGCCGCCGGATCTTCGTGATCGGGGTCGTCTGGTTCGCGGCCGCCTCCCTGCTGTGCGGCGTCGCCCCGACCGCCGGCGTCCTCGTCGGCGCCCGCGCCCTCCAGGGCGTCGGCGGCGCGCTGCTCACCCCCGGCTCCCTCGCGCTCATCCAGGCGTCCTTCCACCCCGACGACCGGGCCAAGGCGGTCGGCCTGTGGTCGGGGTTCGGGGGCATCGGGGCGGCCGTCGGCCCGTTCCTGGGCGGCTGGCTGGTGGACGGCCCCGGCTGGCGCTGGGTGTTCCTGATCAACGTGCCGGTGGCGCTGGTGTGCGCCCCCATCGCCGTACGGCACGTGCCCGAGTCCGGCGGACGCGAGTTCCGGCCGCACGGAGCCGCGGCCGGGGCCGGGGGCGGCAGAGCGGGTACGGGGGCGCAGGCGGAGGGAGCCCACGGCGGTTTCGACGTGCTGGGCGCGGCCCTCGGGGCCCTCGCCCTGGCGCTGGTGACGTACGCCCTGATCGAGGCCGGACAGGGTTCGGCCGTCGTCGCCGTCACCGCGGTCGCCGGGGTCGCGGCCGCGGTCGCCTTCGGGTACGTCGAGAAGCACCGCCCCGACCCGATGATGCCGCTCGACATCTTCGCGTCCCGCCAGTTCACCGTGGTCAACCTGGTCACGATGTGCGTCTACGCGGCGTTCGGCGGCTTCTTCTTCCTGACCGCGCTGCAACTCCAGGTCGTCGCGGGCTACTCGCCCCTCCAGGCCGGTACGGCGCTGCTGCCGACCACCGTTCTGATGCTGCTGTTCTCGGCCCGATCGGGCGCGCTGGCCGACCGCATCGGGCCGCGCATCCCGCTCACCGTCGGGCCGTTGCTCTGCGCGGCGGCAATGCTGCTGATACTGCGGGTGGGCAAGAAGGCCGACTACCTCACGGACGTACTGCCCGCGCTCCTGGTCATGGGCGCCGGCATGGTCATCCTGGTCGCCCCGCTCACCGCCACGGTGCTCGCCTCCGTGGACACCGAGCGGGCGGGTCTGGCCAGCGGCATCAACAACGCGGCGGCCCGTGCCGCCGGGCTGATCGCGGTGGCCGCGCTGCCGCTGCTGGCCGGGATGGGGCCGGACGCCTACCGCTCCGCGGACGCCTTCGACGCGGCGTTCCGGCGGGCGATGCCGTGGTGCGCGGGCGTCCTGGTGCTGGGCGGGGTGCTGGCCTTCGCTGCGGTGCGCCGCCCGGCCCCGGACTGCAACGTCCCGGAGTGCCGTACCCACGGGAACATCACGTCACCTCCCCTGGACACCGGGAAGCGCGGCCGGGACCCGCGCTGAGGGCGATGCCGCGCCTGAAACGGAGGGGCGAACCGGGTGACGGGGGCGAATCCGAGTGACGGGGCCGAACCCGGGTGACGGGGCCGCCCCGCGTAACGGGGGCGAACCCGAGTCCGGAGCAGGCCCGGGGCGGGGGCTCCGGCTCGGGTCCGGGAGTACGGTCCGGGTCCCGGGCCGTGGGTCGCGGCGGTAGGTCGCGGCGGTGGCGGGTGGCCGTGGCCGTGGTTGTCGCTCGCTGTGGTCGTGGACGGAGGTCAGGCGAGGAGTTCCGCGTAGGCCGCGGGGTCGCTGTCACGCAGGAACTGGCGGCAGCGTTCGTATTCTTCCTTCTCGTCGATGGCCCCCGCCGCACGCGCCAGCGCGGCCAGGCAGCGCAGGAAACCCTGGTTGGGGCCGTGGCTCCAGGGGACCGGGCCGTGGCCCTTCCAGCCGTTGCGCCGCAGGGCGTCGAGTCCGCGGTGGTAACCGGTACGGGCGTAGGCGTACGACTCGATGACCCGGCCCGCCGAGAACGCCTCCTCCGCGAGCGCCGCCCACGCCCGCGAGAACGTCGGGTGCTGCGCGGCGACCTCGGCGGGCGACAGGGATTCCTCGTCCAGCAGCCGGGCGGCCTCCGCGTTCTCGGGGAGGTACGTCGGGTCGGGGCCGCCGAGCAGGTTCGTGTGGGTCGTCATGGATGCAGTGTGCCACCGGCGGCGGGCGGGGCGGGCCGGTGGGCGGTCCGGGCTTGCCGGGGCCCGGGTGATTGCGGAGGATGCGGGTGGGGACCGGGGCCCCCGTGTCGGCATCGGCAGGGGCGGACCGCTACCCGGAGTACAGCAGGAGACAGCGATGTCCCAACCGGCTCACCCCCTTCCCGAGGCCGCTGAGCCCGAGACCCCGCATCTCGACTTCGCGGGCACGACGCCGTACGAGGACTACGTCAGGGCGGACGTGCTCACCCATCTCCAGCACACCCTCTCCGACGATCCCGGCGAGATGGTCTTCCTGGTCACCACCCAGGTGATGGAACTGTGGTTCACGGTCGTCGTGCACGAGTGGGAGACGGCGGCACGGGCGCTGCGCGAGGACCGGGTGCCGGACGCGATCGACGCGCTGAAGCGGTCCGTACGCGAGCTGGAGGCGCTGAACGCCTCCTGGAAGCCGCTCGCCGCGCTCACCCCGGCCCAGTTCAACTCGTACCGCTCCGCGCTCGGCGAGGGCTCCGGCTTCCAGTCGGCGATGTACCGGCGGATGGAGTTCCTGCTCGGCGAGAAGTCCGCGTCGATGCTGGTCCCGCACCGGGGCGCGCCGCGCGTCCACGCCGAGCTGGAGAAGGCCCTGCACGAGCCGAGCCTGTACGACGAGGTGGTACGGCTCCTCGCGCGCCGCGGCCACGCGATCCCCTCCGAGGTCCTGGGGCGGGACGTGTCCCGGCGCCACGAGCCCTCGGCGGCCGTCGAGGCGGCCTGGACGGCGGTCTACTCCGGCGACCAGCACGGCGAACTCGCGCGCCTCGGCGAGGCGTTGACGGACGTGGCCGAGCTGGTCTGGCGCTGGCGCAACGACCACCTGGTCGCGACCCGGCGCGCGATGGGCGCCAAGACCGGCACGGGCGGCTCGGCCGGGGTCGCCTGGCTGGAGAAGCGCGCACAGAACAACGTGTTCCCCGAGCTGTGGACGGCGAGGTCCCATGTCTGACACCACCGGACCGGCCACCATCCGGACGCGCGGCGAACCGGCCGTCACCGCACGGCAGTTGGACGCGACGGACGAGCTGGCCCCGCTGCGCTCCCGTTTCGTCCTGGACACCCCCGACAACTCTGATGACCCCGACAACCCTGACGGCTCCGGTGACGCCGTGTACCTGGACGGCAACTCGCTGGGCGCGCTGCCCGTGCACGTGGCCGACCGGATCTCCGACGTGGTGCGCCGGCAGTGGGGCGAACTGCGCATCCGCTCCTGGGACGAGAGCGGCTGGTGGACGGCGCCCGAGCGGATCGGCGACCGGATCGCTCCGCTGGTCGGCGCGGCGCCGGGGCAGATCGTGGTGGGCGACTCGACGAGCGTCAACGTGTTCAAGGCACTGGTGGGCGCCGTGCGGCTGGTGGGGCGGGCGGGGCCGGTGGGGCCGGTGGGGGAGGGCCGGGACGAGATTCGGGACGGGGCCCGGGACGAGATCTTGGTCGACGCGACGACGTTCCCCACGGACGGTTACATCGCCGAGTCGGCGGCCCGGCTGACCGGCCACACCCTTCGCCCGGTGGCCCCCGCCGAGGTACCGGCGGCAGTGAGCGACCGTACGGCGGCGGTGCTGCTGAACCACGTCGACTACCGCACCGGCCGCCTGCACGACCTGCCCTCGCTCACGGCGGCGGTGCACGCGGCGGGCGCGGTGGCGGTCTGGGACCTGTGCCACAGCGCGGGCGCGCTGCCGGTGGGGCTGGACGAGCACGGCGTGGACCTGGCGGTCGGCTGCACGTACAAGTACCTGAACGGCGGTCCGGGCGCACCCGCGTACCTGTATGTGCGCCGCTGCCACCAGGACCGTTTCGACTCCCCGCTGCCCGGCTGGAACTCCCACGCCGAGCCCTTCGGCATGCGCCCCGACTACGAGGCGGCGCCGGGGGCCCGGCGCGGGCGCGTGGGCACCCCGGACATCCTGTCCATGCTGGCGCTGGAGGCCGCGCTGGACGTCTGGGACGGGGTGTCGGTGGCGGCTGTGCGCGCCAAGTCCCTCGCCCTGAGCGACTTCTTCCTGGAGTGCGTCGCGGCGTACGTTCCCGCGGGTCTGGTGGAGTCCCTGACGCCGGTGGCCCACGAGGAGCGGGGCAGCCAGGTCGCCCTGCGCTGCGCCGCCGCCGGGGACGTGATGAAGCGGCTGGTCGCGCGCGGGGTGGTGGGGGACTTCCGCCGTCCCGACATCCTCCGCTTCGGCTTCACTCCGTTGTACGTGGGCTTCGGGGACGTGGAACGGGCGGCACGGGTGCTCAGGGAGGTGTTGGAGGAGGTGACGGCGGGGTAGTGCCGTAGGCCCCGGACCTCTGGCCCCCGGACCTCTGGCCCCCGGACCTCTGGCCCCCGTACCCCGGCCCCTGGGCCTGCGGGCTCGGGGGCCTTGGGGGCCCGCGGGTCACCGTCGCGCGCTCGGCCGGTGGCGCCGGTCTGTATAGGTTGCCCGGCTCGTGCGAAACAGCACCGTTTTGCCCCTCACTGAGCGTGACATCCCCGTGTCCCCGCACGTCACTGGCCTGATAGCGTCCCCGCCAACGGCTGCCATCATCTCTGGTCCGCCAAACCCTTCCCCAGTGCCGAAAGCCTGGGAGGTACCCCCATCGTCGCTGAGAGGTTGAGCATGCCGGACGACGCCGCAGCCCGTGCCGCCGCCGAAGAGGAGTCGGTCTTCTCGCACCCGCCGGTCGATCCTGATAGCACGGCCGCCTACGGCGACCACCCCGACCAGGTGATCGACTTCTATGCCCCGCGCGACACGGCGTCCTCGTCACCGGCCGTCCCCTGCCCGCTGGTCGTCGTCCTGCACGGGGGTGCCTGGCGGGCGCCGTACGACCGGCGGCACATCACCCCGTTCGCGGACTTCCTGGCGCGGCGCGGCTTCGCCGTGGCCAACGTCGAGTACCGGCGCGGCGGTTCGGAACCGGCCGGGGGCGGCGAAACCCCGGTAGCGGGTCGCTGGCCGGACACCTTCGACGACGTCGCCGCCGCGCTGGACGCGCTGCCCGCGCTGGTCGGCGAGGTACTTCCGCAGGCCGACCTGCGCCGCACGGTGATCACCGGCCACTCGGCGGGCGGCCAGCTGGCCCTGTGGGCGGCGGCCCGGCACGTGCTGCCCGCGGATTCCCCCTGGCGCACCGACCGGCCCGCGCAACTGCGCGGGGTGGTCGCCCTCGCCCCCATCGCGGACTTCACGGTCGCGGAGAAACTCGACGTCTGCGGCAACGCGGCGCTGCAACTGCTCGGCGGACAGGACGAGTTCCAGGTACGCCGGCCGTACGCCGACCCGGCCCTGCTGCTGCCGACCGGCATCGCGACCACGCTCGTCCAGGGCCGCACGGACGTGGTGGTCCCGCAGGCGGTCGCCGAGGCGTACGCGGACGCCGCGGCGAAGGCGGGCGAGGTGGTGGGCCTGACCCTGCTGGAGGACGTGGGGCACTTCCCGCTCATCGATCCGGCGGCGGACGCGTGCGCGGTGGTGGCGGAGGAGATCGGGCAGTTGGCGTGGTGAACGGGGTGCGGCGGGCTCCGTCGGGCGGACCCGGCTCGTACTCGTAGTACCTGAGAGGGACCCGCGACGACCCCTCTCACAGGTGACGACCGCTACCCCCGCTCCGGCCTACCGTTCTGTACGTGACCGAGACGACGCACACGCAGACCACGCGACCGGACAGCCGGTACGACGCGTACAAGCCGCGCAGCCCGGAGGTCCGGGCGGCGATCGAGGCCCTTCGCGGGTTGCGGAAGGACCTGTTCCACGACGCCTTCGCCTACCGCCCGCTGCCTCGCACGAGCGCCGACGGACCACTCACCCGTCGGCTCTCCGACCGCAAGCGGGAGTACGCGTCCTGGGCCCCGCACGCCACGGTGGCCGCGTTCGGCGCCCTGGCGATGCTCATCTCTCTCGGATATGCGGGCTTCGGCGTAGCGGCCCTGGTGTGCGCTCTGTTCACCCTGGCCCCGGTCCTGCTCACGCTGGTCCGCCCGGTGGCGGCGTTCTGGCTGTCGTTCCCGGCGGCCATGGTCGTCGCGGCCCTCAGCCCGACCGCGGGCAGCTTTCTGTGGCCGCCGGGCAGCTTCCTCGGCCATCTGACGGTGCTCACGGTGGTCGCGATCCGCACCCGCCCGCGCACGGCGGCCTGGATGTGGCTGGTGACGGCGGGCTACGGCGTCGGGGCCGCCGGCGTCTTCACCGGTGGCTACTACTACAGCCCGAACACCGGCCCCATGCTGCTCCTCGCCGCGCTGCTCCTGCTCGCCGTCACCGTCTGGCACATACGCCGTGACGCCGAGCAGGAGGTGACCGCGCAGCAGACGGTGACCGCGCACGAGCGCTCCCGCCGCACCCTGCTGGAGGAGCGCACCACCATCGCCCGCGAACTGCACGACGTGGTCGCCCATCACATGTCGGTGGTCGCCATCCAGGCGGAGGCCGCCCCCTACCGGGTGGAGAACCCGCCGCCGGAGCTGGAGAAGGCGTTCGTCACCATCCGGGAGAACGCGGTGGCGGCGCTGACCGAGCTGCGCCGGGTCCTCGGGGTCGTCCGCGCGGAGGACTACGCGGCGCCCGACGCCCCGCAGCCCGCCCTCGCCGACCTGGACGCGCTGCTCGCGAACGTGCGGGAGGCAGGGCTCGACGTGGAGAAGGTGGTCACCGGCGCGGTGCGCGAACTCCCGCAAGGCGTGGAGCTGTCCGCGTACCGGATCGTCCAGGAGGCGCTGAGCAACACACTGCGGCACGCGCCGGGCGCGAGCGCGCGGGTGGAGATCGGGTACGTCCTCGGCGGGCTGGGCCTGCGCATAGTCAACGGCCCGCCGCCCGCGAAGGAACTGGTGAAGCCCTCGCCCGGCGCCGGGCACGGCATCACCGGGATGCGGGAGCGCGTCTCCATGCTGGACGGCGACATGACGGCGGGCCCGGTCGACGGAGGCTACGAGGTGACGGTGTTCCTGCCGGTCGCCATGGTGGGCGAGGACGAGGCATGACGATCCGCGTACTGATCGCGGACGACCAGATGATGGTGCGTGAGGGCTTCTCGGTGCTGCTCAACGCGATGCCGGACATCGAGGTCGTCGGCGAGGCCGTCAACGGCCGGGAGGCGGTCGAGCGGGTGCGGGAACTCGCCCCCGACATCGTGCTGATGGACATCCGGATGCCCGAGCTGAACGGCATCGAGGCGACACGGGAGATCGTCGCCGCGGACGGTGCGGCGAAGGTGCTGGTCCTGACGACGTTCGACCTGGACGAGTACGTGTACGAGGCGCTGCGCGCGGGAGCCTCCGGCTTCCTGCTCAAGGACGCCTCGGCCCGGCAACTGGCGGACGGCGTCCGGGTGGTGGCGGCGGGCGAGGCCCTGCTCGCGCCCTCCGTCACCAAGCGCCTGATCACGGAGTTCTCCAAGCTGTCCGACGCCCCGCGCCTGACCCCCACCGCGCAGGCCGCGTACGGCGATCTGACCGAGCGGGAGACGGAGGTGCTGGTCCTCATCGCCCACGGCCTGTCCAACTCGGAGATGGCCGAGCGTCTGGTGGTCGCCGAGTCGACGATCAAGACCCATGTGAGCCGCGTCCTGGTGAAACTGGGCCTGCGCGACCGCACGCAGGCGGCGGTGTTCGCGTATGAGGCGCGGTTGGTCACTCCGGGCTGAAGAAAAGCGTCTCGCCTCCGGAACGGGAGGCGGCTCAGTTCAGGCCCGCCAGGGTGCACTCGCACCAGACGTACTTGCCGCGGTTGCCGTTCCTGGACTGCGGCTGCCAGCCCCACACGTCCGCACAGGCGCGGACCAGGGTGAGGCCGCGGCCGTTCTCGGCATCGGTGAGGTGGTCCAGCGGTCGCGGGGGCTCCGGCGGCTCGGGGTCCGTGTCCCAGGCGCCGAGTCGCAGTGTCCCCGGCGGCGACCAGCGCACCCGCAGGGCTGCCGGACCCTTGGTATGCAGCACGGCGTTGGACACCAGCTCCGCGGCGAGGAGTTCGGCCGTGTCGACCAGCGTGATCAGGCCGTGCAGGGTGAGGATCAGACGGAGGGTGCGGCGGCAGACGGTGACGGCGCGGGGGTCGTTGGGGATGTGGAGAGAGTATTCCCAGCGTTCGGGTTCGTTCTCGGGCATGCGTGAACTCCAGGTCGAGGTGGGGTGGTGGAGTTTCGCGGCGGTGTCGGGCGGTGGCAGTGCCGCAGCCGTCGTGGCAGGACGGGGCGGTGCGCTTCCGGTGTCCCGGGGTTTCGCAGCGTGTGCGTCGCGTGACTGACGGTAGGGCAATAATTATTCCTCGCGCAACCGCATGGCGTAGTCTGGCGCTCGAACGAGGCACCATCGCAGGGCTGTTGAGGAGGGTGCATGGCGCCGAGAAGTCACGCCACAGCGCGGCAGGTGCGGCTGGGTAGTGAGCTGCGTCGACTGCGGGAGTCGGCCGGACTGAAGGCGCGTGAGGTAGCCGGGCTGCTGAATTCGACCTCGGCCCAGATAAGCCAGGTGGAACTGGGTTTTGCCGGTGCCAGCGAGGAGCGGGTGCGGCGCCTCGCGGCTCATTACGCCTGCGTGGACGAGGCATTGATTGACGCGCTGGTGGCAATGGCCACCGACCGGACGCGTGGCTGGTGGGAGGAGTACAGGGGAGTACTACCTCCGGTGTTCATGGACACGGCCGAAGCAGAACACCATGCAACGTTCTTGCGCGAGATCGTGATCACCCGCATCCCAGGGCTCCTCCAGACCCCGGACTACGCACGCACGGT
The DNA here is from genome assembly GCF_042268025.1 of Streptomyces sp. NPDC056161. Classification (NCBI taxonomy): domain Bacteria; kingdom Bacillati; phylum Actinomycetota; class Actinomycetes; order Kitasatosporales; family Streptomycetaceae; genus Streptomyces; species Streptomyces sp. NPDC056161. Next base: position 166,256 of record NZ_JBHJUV010000006.1, on the reverse strand, counting down.
CTACTCCTACATGAACCCGGAGCTACCGGAGAAGGAAGTGGCCCCGAGGGTGGAGCACCGGATGCGGCGTCGTGCTGTCATCGAGGGTGACAACCCGACCCCGTATGAGGCGATCATCCACGAGGTCGCATTGCGGCTCCGTGTTTCCGACCGAGAGTCTTCGCGTGCCCAGCTTCGCCAGATCTTGGACTTGCTGGAGCAGGGGCGGGCCGTCGTGCGCGTGATTCCTATGGACCAGGACGGCTTTGCCGGTTCCGGGGCTTCGATGATGTATGCGGGAGGCCCTGTGTCCCGGCTGGACACCGGGATGCGGGACTCGCCCACCGGCGTCGCGTTCGTTGATGCCGAATCTCAACTGGACCAACTACGGGCGCTGTTACATAGGGTGGAGAGTGCGTCGCTGGACCCTGTGGCGTCGCGTGACTTCATCCACCGCTTGGCGAAGGAACTCTGATGAACTGGCGTAAGTCCACGTACTCCGATGGTGGCGACGGCGACACCTGCGTCGAGATCGCCACCCTTCCCACCCGCATAGCCGTCCGCGACTCCAAGGCCCCTACCCGCGCCACCCTCTCCTTCCCCACTGCCTCCTTCACGGCCCTCGTCGACCATCTGAAGGAACACTCCTGGTCAGAGGGGTAGGCGCCGGGTTAGCGTCCCCGGAGGGTGCAGTACTTGCCGGAACGTGGCTCTCCCCGCGCCAGGCGGATCAGGGCAACGCAGCACTTCACCCATCGTTTGATCAAGGAACTCTGATGAACTGGCGTAAGTCCACGTACTCCGATGGTGGCGAGGGCGACACCTGCGTCGAGATCGCCACCCTTCTCACCCGCGTAGCCGTCCGCGACTCCAAGGCCCCCACCCGCGCCACTCTCTCCTTCCCCGCCGCCTCCTTCACGGCCCTCATCGACCACCTGAAGGAACACCCCTGGTCAGAAGCACGGTAGCTGGGTTAGCGTCCCCAGCCCGCCCGGGGCGGGTGCTGTACTGCGAGCCGACCGACCAGTGGCCGGTTCCACGTCTTCGATCCGGTGCGCCGGGCTGTATTGCTGGTGGCCGGTGACAAGGCCGGGAACTGGCAGCGCTGGTACGACATCAACATTCCGCTTGCTGAGGAGCGGTACCGGAAGCATCTGGCTGATCTTGAAACCAGGGAGTACGAATGACCACGGTGAGCTGGGAGGAAACCAAGCGCAAGGCGCGCGAGCGGCGTGCGGCCGCTGGGTTGCCGGTGCGGTCGGCTGAGAAGAAACAAGCGGCCATGGACCGGCTGACCGCCGAAGTGCGTGCTCACAAGCTCGCGGAGGTCAGGCGGGAACAGGCGCTGACTCAGCGCCAAGTGGCCGCGTCGATGGGGGTCTCAGCACCTCGGGTCTCCGCGATCGAGCACGGTGAGCTGGATCGCGCGGAGGTCGCGACCCTCCGGGCCTACGTGGAAGCGCTCGGCGGTCGACTGCGCGTAGTCGCGGACTTCGGGGATGCTGAATACACCGTCGCCTGAGAGCTTGCTGCCAGAAGCCGTGGAGTTGAGAAGGCTTCCGCTTACCGCTCAACGGGCTTGTCTGGTCTCACAGGGGTCCTGATCGGTTGATTGTGGCAGGAGCGGCGCATGAAGGCAGGGCCTCTCGGTGGTTCGGGGGTGAATTCCCGTCCGAGCAGTCTCAGGAGATCCTGTTGCCGCAGTCTCCCGGGCAGCGCTCTCCTTCCCCACCGCCTCCTTCACGGCCCTCGTTGACCACCTGAAGGAACACCCCTGGTCAGAGGGGTAGGCGCCGGGTTAGCGTCCCCGGTATGGCTGATTTCGACCCGTGGGACCCGGCGTTTCTCGCCGACCCGTACCCCGCCTACGCCGAACTGCGTGAAAAGTGCCGGGTGCACTACTACGAGCCCACGAACCAGTGGCTGGTCCCGCACCACGCGGACGTGTCGGCGCTGCTGCGCGACCGCCGGCTGGGCCGGACGTATCAGCACCGCTTCACCCACGAGGACTTCGGGCGTACGGCGCCGCCGCCGGAGCACGAGCCGTTCCACACGCTCAACGATCACGGGATGCTCGATCTGGAGCCGCCGGACCACACCCGGATCCGGCGGCTGGTGTCGAAGGCGTTCACGCCGCGGACGGTGGAGCGGCTGAAGCCGTACGTCCACGGGCTGGCGGACGAACTGGTGTCGGCGCTGGTGGCGGCGGGCGGCGGCGATCTGCTGGCGGAGGTCGCGGAGCCGCTGCCGGTCGCGGTGATCGCCGAGATGCTGGGCATCCCCGAGTCGGACCGGGCGCAGCTCAGGCCCTGGTCGGCGGACATCTGCGGGATGTACGAGCTGAACCCGTCCGAGGAGGCGGCGGCGAGGGCGGTCCGGGCGTCGGCCGAGTTCTCGGAGTATCTGCTGGAGCTGATCGCCGCCCGGCGCAGGGAGCCGGGCGAGGACCTGATCTCGGGGCTGATCGCCGCTCACGACGAGGGCGACCGGCTGACCGGTCAGGAGATGGTCTCGACGGCGGTCCTGCTGCTGAACGCGGGCCACGAGGCGACCGTCAACGCCACGGTCAACGGGTGGTGGGCGCTGCTGCGCAACCCGGACCAGCTGACCGCGCTGCGCGCCGACCGTTCACTCGTCCCCTCCGCCGTGGAGGAGCTGATGCGCTACGACACCCCGCTCCAGCTGTTCGAGCGCTGGGTGCTGGACGAGATCGAGATCGACGGCACGACGATCCCGCGGGGAGCGGAGGTCGCCCTGCTGTTCGGCTCCGCCAACCACGACCCGGCCGTCTTCACGGACCCCGGTCGGCTGGACCTGGGCCGCAAGGACAACCCGCACATCTCCTTCAGCGCCGGTATCCACTACTGCATCGGCGCCCCGCTGGCCCGGATCGAGCTGGCGGCGTCGATGACCGCGCTGCTGGAGAAGGCCCCGGCGCTCGCCCTGGCGGCCGAGCCCGAGCGGAAGCCGAACTTCGTGATCCGCGGCCTGAAGGGGCTGAGCGTCACCCTCTGAGCCGGGCGTCATGTTCTGGTCCGGCGTACGAAGTTCCAGAGCGCCCACAGGCCGAGTGCGGCGGCGATGCCGCCGAGGACCGCCAGCGGGAGTTCGGCATACAGGACACTCCAGTCGGGGCTCTGCTCGAAGCGCACGAACCGGCCCTGGAAATCCACGGACCACAGCGCGAGCCCGCCGCCCGCGCCGACGGCCGCGGTCAGGCATCCTGCGGCGGCCTGCATACGCTGTCCCATGCCCGGGACGGACGCGTACGGGCCGCCGAAGGTTCCCCCCGGGTGCCGGGTGCCGGGTGCCGGGTGCCGGGTGCCGGCGACGCCGGAGCGGCAGGCAGGCGGGCGGAGCCCCGGCGGCGGGCCACGAGGTCGGCGGGCCGCCAGGTCCGGCACCGCGGATCGGGCCGGGTCAGGTCGTCAGGTCCCGTCGGCGCAGGGCGGCGAGACCCGCGCCGGTCAGCGCCGCGGCCAGCGCCAGCAGGACGAGCACCGGACCCCACTCCATCGGGCCGCCCGGCAGCTTGGGCAGGTGACCGAAGGGGGACAGGTCAAGCACCGCCTGCGGGACGTCCAGCGCGGGGCCGACCCAGCCGATCAGCAGCACCGCCCCGGCGACGCCCCAGGCCGCCGTCGCGCCGCGCGGCAGCACCCCGTACAGGAGGACCGCGAGGCCGCCGACCACCCACACCGCGGGCACCTGCACCAGACACGCCCCGAGGATCGGGCCGACCTCCTTGCCGTAGCCGGCGGCGAAGCCGAGGCCGGTCAGCAGCATGAACAGCACCACCCCGCCGAAGGCGATCGTCAGATGCCCCGCGGCCCAGCGCAGCCGGCCCACCGCCCCGGCCAGGACCGGTTCCGCCCGGCCCGAGGTCTCCTCGCCGTGTGCCCGCAGCACGGACGAGACGACGTACAGGGCGGCGACCAGGCCCATGATCGCGACCATCGAGGCGAGGAACGCGTCGGTGATCCCGGACCGGCCGCCCATACGCTCGAAGAGGTCCCGGGCCTGCTGGTTGTCGCCGACCAGCTTGGCCGCGCCGTCGGTCATCCCGCCGTAGACCACCCCGGCCAGGAAGAAACCGACCGCCCAGCCGAGGACGCCGCCCCGCTGGAGCCGCCAGGCCAGCGCGCCCGCCGACCCCAGCCGCCCCCGGGCCGGACCCGGCAGGGTGGGCAGGAAGCTCATGCCGGTGTCGCGGCGGCCGGCGAGCAGGTAGGCGACGGCCGCCTGCGCGGCCACGGCGGCGGCGAGGAGCAGCAGCACCCACCAGCGTTCACCGGCGTACGGCCGCAGGTTCTCCAGCCAGCCGAGCGGGGACAGCCAGGTCAGGACCGAGGAGCCGTCGGCGGACGACGAGTCGCCGGCCGCGCGCAGCACGAAGGCGGCGCCGAGCACGCCCGCGGTCAGGCCGCGGGCCAGCCGTGCGCTCTCGGTCAGCTGGGCCACGATCGCCGCCGCGGTGGCGAAGACCATGCCGACACCGGCGATGCCCAGGCCGAAGGCGACCGCCCCCGAGCCGCCCTGCCCGGCGAGGCCGGCGACGACGAGCAGCGCCAGTACGGCGTTGGCCACCGCCGCGGCCAGCAGGCCCGCCGTCAGCGGGGCCCGGCGGCCGACCATGCCGGACGAGACGAGTTCCTGCCGGCCGCTCTCCTCCTCGTCCCTGGTGTGCCGGACGACGACGAGCAGGCTGGTCACCGCGGCGAGCGCCGCCGCGTAGACGCCTACGCGCCAGGCCGTGAGGGCGCCCAGCGAGTCGTCGAAGACCGGGCCGACGAGGGCGCGCAGCGAGGAGTTGGTGTCCATCTGGCGCAGCAGGTCGGCGCGCGCGGCCTCGGTGCCGTACAGGCTGGTCAGCGACTTCGGCATGGACAGGACCATGAGCGCGTTCACCGCGACCCACACCGGGATCAGCACCCGGTCGCGGCGCAGCGCGAAGCGCAGCAGGACGCCGGTGCCGGCCAGGTGGCGGGAGCCGCCGGCGCGGGCGCTCGGGGTGCTCCGGCCTTCGGGGGCGAGGGTCGTCGTGGCGGTCACCGCGCCACCTCGCCGGTCCCGTGCGCGGCGCCGGCCGGGTCGTCGCCCCCGGCCGGGTCGGCCCCGGCGGAGACGGGCGCGCTCCGGTCGCCCTCGTCGCCCCGGTCGCCCCCGTCGCCCCGGTCGTCCTCGTCCTCGTCCTCCTGGTAATGCCGCAGGAACAGTTCCTCCAGCGTCGGTGGGGTCGACGTCAGTGAGCGCACGCCCGCCTCGCTCAGTGCGCGCAGGACGTCGTTCAGCTTGTCCGTGTCGACCTGGAGGCGGACGCGGCGGCCCTGGACGTCGAGGTCGTGGACGCCGGGCAGGCGCGTCAGACCGTTCGGCGGCGCCGCGAGTTCGGCGGTGACGCTGGTCCGGGTGAGATGGCGCAGGTCGGCCAGCGAACCGCTCTCGACCGTGCGGCCCTTGCGGATGATGCTCACCCGGTCGCACAGCTCCTCCACCTCGCTGAGGATGTGCGAGGAGAGCAGGACCGTACGGCCCCGGTCGCGTTCCTCCTCGACGCACTTCTGGAAGACCTCTTCCATCAGCGGATCGAGGCCGGACGTCGGCTCGTCCAGGATCAGCAGGTCGATGTCGGAGGCGAAGGCGGCGACCAGGGCGACCTTCTGCCGGTTGCCCTTGGAGTAGGTGCGGCCCTTCTTGGTGGGGTCGAGTTCGAAGCGCTCGATCAGGTCGGCGCGGCGCCGCTGGTCGAGGCCGCCGCGCAGCCGGCCGTAGAGGTCGATGACCTCGCCGCCGGAGAGGTTGCGCCACAGGTTCACGTCTCCGGGCACGTAGGCGATCCGCCGGTGCACCTCGACCGCGTCCGCCCACGGGTCGCGGCCCAGGACCTGCGCGGCGCCGGAGTCGGCCCGCAGCAGACCGAGCAGGACTCTGATGGTGGTGGACTTGCCGGCGCCGTTGGGGCCGAGGAAGCCGTGCACCTCGCCGGTCTCGACGTCCAGGTCGAGGCCGTCCAGCGCGTGGGTGCGGCCGAAGGACTTGTGGAGTCCCGAGACCGTGATTGCCTTCGTCATGGATTCAGAACGTACGCTTCTTTCAGAAATTTGTGAAGTTAAGGAAGCGTATGAACCACCGGTAGGATGGCCGGGCGGGTCCTAGCAGGGGAGATGATCGACGCATGACGGAAACAGCCGGGGGCGCGCGGGATCCGGAAGTCGTCTCGCGGTTCGTGGAGCACTTCGCGGCACAGCTTGTCGAGGCCGGGATGCCGAGGATGGCGGCCCGGGTCTTCGTGGCGCTGCTGGCCTCCGACTCCGGCTCCCTCACCTCGGCCGAGCTGGGCGAACGCCTGAAGGTCTCACCGGCCGGGGTCTCCGGCGCGGTGCGGTACCTGGCCCACGTGCACATGGTCTCCCGGCAGCGTGAGCCGGGCTCGCGCCGTGAGCTGTACCGGGTGCGCAGCGACCAGTGGTACGAGGCGCTGGCGAACCGCGAGTCGGTCATCAAGCAGTGGGAGGACGCCCTGCGGGAGGGCGTCGCCACGCTGGGGGCGGACACGCCGGCGGGCCGCCGCCTCGCCGAGACGCTCGCGTTCTTCGAGTTCATCGAGAGTGAGTTCGACATGCTCGTGGAGCGCTGGCGCGTGCACCGGGAGAAGACCTTCGGCGCGTGACCCGTCCGGCGGCGCGGGCCGGGCGGTGGAGGTGACGGCGGCGGACGTCGGCGGCCCGCGAAAATCATCCTTTCGATGCGTGTGCGGTCGGCTACTCTGGGTCGCGACTGGTCTGCTGGCGAGGGAGGGCGCATCATGACGTTGATGACAGAGCGACCCGTGATAGACGACGTCGAACCCCGTGGCGGCTTCGAGGAGCTTCTGGACCTCCTCGACCAGCTGAACGTGCCGGACGGCTACAAGGCCGAGATCGTCAGGGGGAACATCGTCGTGTCGCCGTGGTCGAAGGGGTATTACGCGGACGTCATGGACCTCGTCTGCGATCAGCTGCGTCCTCATCTGCCCGAGGACCACCGCATCACCTGGGGCCCGCTGCTCTATGTCTTCCCGGGCATCGAATCTGCCTGCGGCCCTGACATCCACGCGGCTCACCAGCGTGTTCGTCGGAGTACCAGCAATCGCCTCGACGGGGAAGCCCTGTCATTCGTCGCTGAGCTGACCTCCCCGTCCACCCGGGACGCGGACCTGACCGACAAGGTCGAGATCTACGGCCGGGCGGGTGTCCCCGTGTACCTCCTGCTGGACATGCAGCAGGAGGTGGCAACGGTCTACTGGTCACCGTCGGACAAGGGATACCAGGGACGCCTCACCCAGCCGTTCGGCGAGAAGCTCCATATCCCCGAGCCGTTCGACTGTGTCCTCGACACCGACGGCTTCCAGGCCCCCGCAGCGGACCCCGAGGATCCGCACGAGGACTGACCGTCCGCACGAGGACCGTCCGACTCACGCCCCCCTCGGCACCGTGAGCCGCCACGCCCCCTCCACGATCCGCCACGTCCGGGTCCGTACCGGCAGGGTCACCGTCGCGTCCGCCTGGTAGCGGAAGGACGACCCGGTCACCGTCACCGCGTGGCCGGCCGCCCGCAGGAGCGAGGCTTCCGCCCCCACCGACACCGGCCGCGCCTCGACCTCGACGACCCCGCCGGCGCCCCGTGTCACCGACACCGCCTCCACCGGCTGGTCCAGGTCGACGAGCGTCACCCCGTCGACCTCCACCCGCAGCCGGGCGGGGCCGGGCGGGGCCGGGGCGAGCCGGGACGGCCTGGACGACGCCAGGGTCCTGACCAGTGACCGGTAGGTCGAGCGCAGCCACGGACGGCCGGCGACGGCGGTGGCGCCCACCGGCTCGGCCGGCCGGTCCGCGCGTGGCACGACGGGCGGTATCCGCAGACCGCCGAGGACCACCCCGTCGCTGTCGTCCACCAGGAGATCCATGGGGCGGCCGACCCCGTCGAGCACCGCCCGCGCGGCGGCCACCGCCCCCGTCGGCAGCCCGAGGGCCTCCGCGAGCGTCAGCACGCTCCCCACCGGCACCATGGACAGCACGCATCCGGCCAGTTCCCGCTGCCGGTGCAGCAGGGACACGGCCCGTACCAGCGCGCGGTCGTCGCCCACCACCACCGGTCGCCGCGAACCCCTGCGCGCCAGCGCCCGCGCGAACTCCTCGGGACCGTCGGGCAGGCACAGCTTCGCGGTGGCACCCGCGCTCAGCACGTCTTTCGCGATGCGTACGGATTCGCCGTCCGTCCGCCGGGCAACCGGGTCGATGATCACCAGCAGCTGATCGGACGTCGCGAAAGTCGCCACCTCGGTCCTGCCTCACTTCCTCGGGTAGCATCTTTGTGCAAGAGCCCCTTGCGATATTGCGCCAGGGGCTTCGTCTATTCCGGGGCATCCGGTCCGACGGTTGTGTGCGGCCGACGGCGGTCGCGGTGGTGCGTGGCGGTGAACCCTGCGCGTACGCCCCTGACCTTGGACATGCCCCGCCCGGAAGGGGTGTACGCGCGTGCCCGCACTTGTGCTGCTCGGTGCTCAGTGGGGTGACGAGGGCAAGGGGAAGGCCACCGACCTGCTCGGTGGCTCGGTGGATTACGTCGTCCGGTACCAGGGCGGCAACAACGCCGGCCACACGGTCGTCGTCGGTGACCAGAAGTATGCACTCCACCTGCTCCCTTCCGGAATCCTCTCGCCCGGTTGTACTCCGGTCATCGGCAACGGCGTCGTCGTCGACCCGTCGGTCCTGCTCTCCGAGCTGAGCGGTCTGAACGAGCGCGGCGTCGACACCTCCAAGCTCCTGATCAGCGGTAACGCCCACATCATCACCCCGTACAACGTCACCGTCGACAAGGTGACGGAACGCTTCCTCGGAAAGCGGAAGATCGGCACGACCGGGCGCGGTATCGGCCCCACCTACGCCGACAAGATCAACCGCGTCGGCATCCGGGTCCAGGACCTGTACGACGAGTCGATCCTCCAGCAGAAGGTCGAGGCGGCGCTCGACGCCAAGAACCAGATGCTGACCAAGCTCTACAACCGGCGCGCCATCGCCACCGGTCAGGTCGTCGAGGAGCTGGTGGGCTACGCCGCGCAGCTCAAGCCGTACGTCGCCGACACGGTGCTGGTCCTCAACCAGGCGCTGGAGCAGGACAAGGTCGTCCTCTTCGAGGGCGGGCAGGGCACGCTGCTGGACATCGACCACGGCACCTATCCGTTCGTCACCTCCAGCAACCCCACGGCGGGCGGCGCCTGCACCGGCTCCGGTGTCGGCCCGACGAAGATCAGCCGGGTCATCGGCATCCTCAAGGCGTACACGACCCGGGTCGGCGCCGGACCGTTCCCGACCGAGCTGTTCGACGCGGACGGCGAGGCGCTGCGCCGCATCGGCGGCGAGCGGGGCGTCACCACGGGACGCGACCGGCGCTGCGGCTGGTTCGACGCGGTGATCGCGCGCTACGCGACCCGGGTCAACGGCCTGACCGACTTCTTCCTCACCAAGCTGGACGTGCTCACCGGCTGGGAGCGGATCCCGGTCTGCGTCGCCTACGAGATCGACGGCCGGCGCGTCGAGGAGCTGCCGTACTCGCAGACGGACTTCCACCACGCCAAGCCGGTCTACGAGACGCTGCCCGGCTGGTCCGAGGACATCACCCAGGCCAAGTCCTTCGCCGACCTGCCCAAGAACGCGCAGAACTACGTGAAGGCGCTGGAGGAGATGTCCGGGGCGCCGATCTCCGCGATCGGGGTCGGCCCCGGCCGGGACGAGACGATCGAGATCAACTCGTTCCTCTGACATCCGCCCCGGACTCTCCTGTCTCCTGCTCCGGACCGCTCCGCGTTCCCGGTCCGGGGCGTCCCGGTCCGGGGCGTCCCGGACCGGTTTCCGCACATGACATCCCCAACTGCCCTGTTTGCAGGGGTAGTTGGGGATGTACGCTTCTTGGCGACAGGTGCGATCGGGTACTGGTCTTCTCCAGGGGGGAGCAAGGTGCGCATCACACTGGCCGTTGCGACGGGGACCGGCGACCGCGCGGGCGCCACGGACGACCTGTACGACTGGCTGCGTCAGGACCCCGAGCTGCGGGGTCTGCTCCGGCGGGAGTCCGCGGGCGGCACCCCGGCGGGGGCCATGGGCGCGTGGAGCGAGGTGCTGACGCTGGTCCTGGCCCCGGGCGGGCCGACGGCGGCGGTCGGAGCGGCGGTCGTGGTCTGGTTGCAGAACCGCCGGGGCAACCAGACCGTCACCATCAACCAGCCCGACGGCACCCAGGTCGTCGTCTCCTCCGAGAAGGTCCGCGGGCTGACGGCACAGGGCGCGGGCGAACTGGCCCAGCGGGTCGCCGAGGCCCTGCGGGAGCCGCCGGCCGACGAGGGGACCCGGGTCCCGGCCGGGCAGGGTGACTGACCGTGCCGTTACCAGGGACGGTGCGGCGGGACCTGAGCGGGCCGGGCTGCCGGGCGGTGGTGGTCGGCACCGGAAGCCACCCCGGCCAGGGGGTGACCCCGCTGCCGTCCGCCGTGCGGTCCGCGCGGGCCCTGGCCGAGGCGCTGGCCACGGAGTGCGGCATGGGCGACCGGGTACGGCTGCTGTGCGATCCCGAGTCACCGAGCGAGGTCCTCGCGGCGCTCGCCGAGGCCGTGGACCTGGCCGGGCCCACGCAGGGGCGGTACGAGAGCGGGACCGTCGTCTTCTGCCACGTCGGCCACGGACTGCGCGGGCCGGGCGGGCGGCTGTACCTGGCGACCGCGGCGACCGGGTCCCTCACGGACACGGCGCACTCCGTCCCCTACGACGAGATCGAGCGCTATCTCAGCGACGGGCCGGGCGACCCGCTCGTCGTCCTCGACTGCTGCTTCGCCGGGAACGCCCGGGAGCCGAGCCGCCCGCCGGCCTCGGACCCGTTCGGCGGCAGCCGTCCCCAGGGCAGCTATCTGCTCGCCTCCGCCCTGCGCGACACACTGGCGTACGCCCCCGACGGCGCCGAGTACACCCTGTTCACCGGTGAGCTGCTGGACCTGCTGCGCCGGGGCGACGCGGGCGGCCCCAGGTGGCTGACGCCCGGCAGCCTCTACCGGCTCCTCGACCAGCGGCTCCAGGGCGGTCCCGCCCGGCCGTACGGCGGCGGCACGGCCCGCATGGCGGAGCTGGTGGTCACGGCCAACCACCGGTACGCCCCGACCCCCGGCGCCGACCCCGCCCCCGTCCCCGGTGACCCGGACGCGGTCAGCCCCTATCCGGGCATCGTGCCCTTCCTCCCCGAGCAGCACCACCTCTTCTTCGGCCGCGAGCAGGTGACCCGCGAGCTGCTGCGGCGCGTCGAGCGGACCCGGCCCGGCGAGCCGCTGGTGGTGCTCGGCACCTCGGGCGTCGGCAAGTCCTCGCTGCTGCGGGCCGGGCTGAGCGTGGCGGCCGAGGACGCCGGCCTGGGGAGCGTACGGATCGTGTCCGCGCCGGGCGCGCGGCCGTTTCGGGCGCTGGCGGAGAGCTGGGCGGCGGCCGTGGACCGACCGCTCGCCGAGGTCGTACGGGATCTGGAGGAGGGCCGGTTCAGTCGCCCGGCCTCCGCAGCCGAGCGCGGCGAGCAGGCCGTCAGGGCGCCGGAAGTCCTGGTCGTCGACCAGTTGGAGCAGTACTTCACGCACGGCGCGGACGGCACCGAGCGGGCGCGCTTCGCCGCCGCGCTCACCGCCGCGCAGGGCCCCCGCATCGTGCTGGCCCTGCGCGCCGACTACCACGACGACGCCCTGCGCGACCGTGAGCTGGCCCCGCTCGTGGCGCGGGACCACTTCACCGTGCCCGCCCTCGACGACGCCGAGGTCGAGGCGGCCATCGTGGGACCGGCCCGGTACGAGGGACTCCAGTGGGAGGAGGGGGTGCCGCAGATCCTGCGGCGGGAGGTGACCGAGGAGCGGGCGGCGGGCGGCGGTCCGGGCGACGCGGCGGCGCTGCCGTTCCTGGCCCACGCGCTGCGGGAGATCTGGCTGCGGCGGCGCGGTACGACGCTCACCTACGCCGCCTACCAGGAGACCGGCGGCATCCGCGACGCCGTCGCCCGGACCGCCGAAGGGATCTACGACGCCCTCGACGGCCGGGGCCGGACCCGCCTGCGCCGGCTGCTGCTGGCCATGGTCCATGTCGCCGACGGCGAGGGCCGGCTGGTGCGCCGCCGGGTCGCACGGGAGGAACTGTTCGGCGCCGAGGACCTGCTGCGCGGCCTCGCCGACGCCCGCCTCGTCGTCGTGGACGAGCAGGGCGGGGCACAGCTCGGCCACGATTCGCTGCTCTACGCCTGGCAGCGGCTCCAGGACTGGATCGGCGAGGTGCGCGGTGACCTGCTGCGGCTGCGGCGGCTGACGGAAGCGGCGGAGTCCTGGGCCGAGCACGGCAGCGGGCTGTGGACGGGCACCGGCTTGGACGAGGCGAAGGCGCTCGTCGCCGGGAAGTCCGCCGGGGAGCGGGCTGCAAAGTCCGCCGGGGAGTCTGCCGAGGGGGCCGCCGGGGAGCCGGTCGGGAAGTCGGTTTGGAAGTCGGCCGGGAAGGCAGCCCGGACGGCGGCCCGGACGGCGGCCGGGAAGTCCGCTGAGGGGTCTGCCGGGAAGTCCGCTGCGGGCTCCCCGGAGGAGTCGTCCGCCGGGGAGCCCGCCGAGGAGTCCTCCCGCCTGCCGGTCCGGCAGGTGGTGCGGGACTTCGTCAGCGCGGCCGACCGTGCGCAGCGGCGTCGGCGACAGGTCACCCGGACCTGGATCGCCGGGCTCTCCGCCCTCGCCCTGGTGGCCGCGTCGCTGGCGGGCTGGGCGTTCTACGAGAACGGCCGGGCGGCCGACCGGGAGCGCAGCCTGATCGCCAGGGAGCTGGCCACGCAGGCCGACGTCATGCGCGAGCGCGACCCGCAGACGGCCCTGCGCCTCAGCCTCGCCGCGTACCGCACGGCGCGGACCTCGGAGACCCGGTCCAGCCTGTACGCGGCGGCGACGACGGTGGCGCCGACGCACCTCAGCCCGGCCGGTGCGGAGCGCAAGCCGGTCCTCAACCTGGCCTACAGCCCGGACGGCGAGGTGCTGGCCGCCAGTCACGTGGGCGGCAAGGTGCGGCTGTGGGACGTCTCGAAGCCGTCGGTGCCGGTGGAGGGCGGCCGGTTCACCGTGGACGGCAGCGCGGCCATCGCCTACCACCCGCGTCAGCGGCTGCTGGCCGCGCAGACGGACGACTCGCTGACGCTGTGGGACACGGCGGACGTGCGGCACCCCGAGCGGGTGGCGCGGGTGCCGATCGCCAAGGGCCAGACCTACACCCTGGCGTTCAGCGGGGACGGCAGGACACTGGCGGCGGGCGGCGAGGCGGGCGGCGAGGCGGGCGGCGAGGCGGGTCGGCTGCGGCTGTGGGACGTGGCCGACCCGGCGCATCCCGCACTGCGGACCGAGCGGACGATCGCCGAGGCGGCGGTGATCTCCCTGGCGTTCACGCGCGACGGACGTCACCTGATCACGGGCAACGGCAGCGGCAGCGGCGAAGGCGCGAGCAAGGCGCCCGCCCAGGTGCGGCTGTGGGACCTGACCGATCCGGACCGGCCCGTGCTGCGGGACACCGAGAAGGCGGAGACGGTGATGGCGGTCGCCGCCCACCCGAAGCGCGACCTGGTGGTCGCCACCGGGGCCAGTGGGAGGGCCGCCTGGTGGGAGCTGGTGGGGGGACGGCAACTGCGGCGCGTCGAGGCGGAGGAATATCGGGACTACTGGGGCAGCCACCCTGACGGCGTTCCCTCGCTCGCTTTCAGCCCGGACGGCACCCTCCTCGTGGGTGCGGACCGGAGCAACGGGATTCACCGGGGCGACGTGACCGGAGAGCTCTCGGACGTGGAGAACTGGCCGGCCCTCTCCGCGCTGCCGACCGGAGAGCCCGCCCAGTCGGTCGCCTACAGCCCGGACAGCCGGTATCTCGCGTCCGGTGACGTGGCCGGCGAGATCCGGCTGTGGTCCGGCCGGGCCTGGGCGCCCTCGATCGAGGGCAGGGTGCCGTCCGTCGTCGAGGCGGGCACCAGCGCCTTCAGCGGCGACGGCGGGCTGGTCCTCGCCGAGACCGACAACCCCGACTACACGACCAAGACACGCATATGGGACATCGGTGATCCGCGCGCACCGAAGGTCCGCTACACCCTGCCCAAGGGCTGGGAGGCGAAGTACTTCCTGACCGGCCGCAAGACGCCCGTGCTCCTTGCCCATTACTGGACGGAGGGACTGGAGCACACCTTCCAGTTCTGGGAGTTCGACGCCGACGGCGGGCCGACGAGGGGCGGCAGCGTCCGTCTCACCGCCGACACCCCGCACGTCGTGGTGAGCCCGGACGGCCGGCTGCTGGCCGCGGGCTCGGCGGAGGAGTCCGGCATCGCCCTCTACGACATCGAGGACCCGGCGAAACCGGTACGGGTCGGCACGGTCGACGCCTCGATCAGCCCGGGGCTCATCGGCATGGGAGCGCTCTGGTTCACGGGGAACCACTCACTGGCGACCGTCGAGAACGGGGCGGATCTCCGGCTGTGGGACCTGTCCGACCCGACCCGTCCCCGCAAGGGCGATCGCATCAAGGACGTGGCGGCGATGCAGGGCGCGATGTACGTCGCCGGGTCCCAGCAGCTCATCACCGAAGAGGTCGGGGACACCATCCGCGTGTGGGACCTGTCCCGCCCCGGGAATCCGGTCAAGGGCGCCCGGATTCCCGGAGCCCCCGGCAACAACTACCCCACCGGCGAGGGGGAGTTGGCGACCGCGCTCAGTGACGGCACCGTCGAGTTCTGGGACGTCACCGACCCGCTCCGCCCGAGGAAGAAGCGCGAGCAGCTGTTCGACCGTGAGATCTCCTCCATCGCCGTGACCCCGGACGGCCGCCGCGTGGTGACGGGCACGCCGTACCGCGTCTGGACCGTCGGCCCGGACGGCAGGTGGGACACCCCGGAGTTCGTCGAACTGCCGATGGCGGAGGACGTTCACCTACCCCGCTCGGACTCGTCCGAGGGTCCTGACCGGCTGGCGATGACCGTCGAGCGGACCTGGGGCAGCTCCCCGTCCGACCGAAGCACCTACCTCCTCGACTTCGACACCGACCGCCTCTACACGCAGATGTGCGCGTCGTACCCCCTGAACGTCCCGCGGGACCAGTGGGAAGGGCTGTTCCCGCACCTGTCCTACCGCGAGTCCTGCGACTGACGCTCCGCCGTGCGGGCGGGCCCCGGCGTTCGACCGACCGCCGGGGCCCGCCCCCACCGGGCTCCGTCAGAGGACGGCCTGGGACGGATCCGCCTCCATGCGGGCCACCGCCGCCCGCACCGCGTCCGTGAACTTCCAGAACTCGGCGTTGACCGAACCCGCCCTGCCCTTGAGGGTGTTGGTGTCGAACATGGAAGCCCGCAGCTCCGTCGTCAGTTCCAGCTGGGCGCCCATGCCGAGCAGGGTCCGGTTGCAGATGTTGTCCGGGGAGACGCCGGCGATGTCGTCGTCGGCGGCCACGTCGATCGTCTGGACGCCCGCCGCGCTCAGCTCCTCGTCGAGGTACTGGCGCAGGACGGTGTTGCGGCCCCCGATCACCACCGCCTCGGGGCGGGTCGCGGGGGCGCCCGCCTGGTCGGCCTTGCAGCCGTGCACGCTCACCACGTTGAGGACTCCGGCCGCGAGCGAGCGGGCCACGCGGTCGTCGCAGTGGGTGGCGGTGACGTGGAGCGCCGAGTTGCCGCTGGACTTGATGCCCTCGAACATCCAGTAGTCGTAGAGCGGTGCCCCGGCCCCGTAGTGCGGCGTGAGGTCCTTCGGGTGGTAGCCCGCCATGCCCAGGCACAGTTCGGAGGTGCCGGTCTCGATGCCGCCGCCGTGCAGGGCGAGGACGGCCGTCCTCGCGTACGTGGCGGGGGTCGTGGACTGGTCGTCGTCGGTGTACGCGTGACGTCGGTAGCGGCGGGCGAAGTCGATGCCTTCGAGCCCGGCGAGCCGCTGGTAGAGGTCCGTGTTGGAGGCGTAGGCGTCGGCCGCTGCGGCCGTGGGCACGGCACCCAGCGCGGCGGGCAGCGCGGTGCCGAGCCCGGCGGCGGCCAGGACGGTGAGGACGGAACGTCGGGAAGCTGTGATCACCTCGTGATGATGGCAGAGGGGCACGGCAACCGTGCCCCTCCCGAACGGTTCGCCCCGGCCACAGGCGCCACGGGCCCGTCAGCTGAAGACGATCATCGAGCCCTGCGCCAGGCTCCGGGTGGCCGCGGCGTGCAGGCCGAGCCAGACGTGCCGTTCCCGGGCGAACGGGCTCGGGTCGTACGGCGCGGGCGAGGCCGGCTCCTCCAGCGTTGTGGGCGCGCTCGGCGCCGCCGGGGCGGCCGGTGGGTTCGCCGGGTCGATGCCGATCGCCGGAGCCACCTGTTCCAGCTCCCGCAGCAGGCCGTGCGAGGAGCCCAACGGGCCGTTGCCCGCCAGGAGTTCGTCATTCGACAGCGGCTGCGGGAAGTCGACCGGGACATAGGCGCCCGCGTGGTCGTAGTGCCAGACCAGGTGCGACTGCTGGGCCGTCGACTCGAACATCTCCAGCAGCTGCTCGTAGTCACCCCCCAGATCGTCCACCGGGGTCACCGGCAGTCCGCAGACCTGGAGCAGATGGGTCCGGCGCAGGAAGTGCAGCGCGTCGTAGTCGAAACCGGCCACCGGGGCGACGTCGCCGGACAGGCCCGGCATGTACTGGTACACCGGAACCGGCGGGAGCCCGGCCTCGGCGAGCACCTTGTTGTAGAGCGCGAGTTCCTCGGCGAAGGGGTTGTCGGGGGTGTGGCACAACACGTCGACGAGCGGTACCAGCCACAGGTCACAGGCCAAAGAGGGCTCCTCGCATCGGCGCGCGGCACGGTTGCCCGCACAGCAGGTGGAAAGGGAAGGGTAGTCGCTGCGGTGCGGAGTCAGCTCCCCTCGTGCAGGTCCCATACCCATACGCCGCCGGTCCACTTCCCCGGCCTGCCGGTCAGCTTCGTCAGGGCCTCGCGCAGCGGACCGTCGTTGGTCTGCGGGGCGAGCACCAGGACGCCCGCCTTCCAGTACGCGAAGTCCCGCCGGGCCTGCGCCTGCCAGTCCTTGCCGATGTCCGGGACTACACCCGAGTAGCGCACGTCGCGCAGCAGGTCGGAGGTGTAGCGCGGGACGGCGCCGTAGATGCCGACGCGGTCCGCGCCGTAGGGGCCGTTGAAATAGCCGCCGGGCAGCTTGAAGCCGAGGTCGGCCGCGGTCTGCCAGTGCAGCGCCTCCGCGGCTCCCGGGTCGGGCAGCGGCACCGGGACAAGTGATTCGCCCTGGTGGACGTACGGCTTCCACATCCCGTCCGCGATGAACGCCGGCACCGGCGCCCGCTCCACCGACTTCAGCGGCGCCGGGACCAGCGGCAGCAGCGCGAGGGCGACACCGAGCAGTCCCGCGTACCCGGCGTACCGCGCCTGGGGGGTGCGCACCGCGGTGGCCAGCCGTTCCACGGCGACGGCGAGCAGCACGCCCAGCGCGGGCGCGCAGATCATCGCCACCCGGCCCTCGATGACCGACTCGAACAGCGGCAGCCGGCCGAGCCACGCCCACGGACCGGGGAAGACCGTGTCGGTGAGCGGGATACGGATCTTCGGGCCGAGCGACAGCACCGCCGCGGCCACCGCCGTGAACGCCAGCGCCTTGACCAGGGCCCGCTCCCACAGCCGTACGACGATTGCGAGGGCGAGGGCGACCAGGGGCCAGCCGTAGAAGGCGTTCTGCTCGGTGGGATTGAGCGAGAGGGAGTTCGCCGTCTGCGCGTCCCCGGCGATCAGCGAGCGCTCGGCGAAGGCGACCAGGGACAGCGGGCTGTTGCCCGCGTTGTCGCCGTGCAGCACGCTCTTGTAGCTCTGCGGTCCGGCGAACTGCCAGTACAGCGGGTAGGCGACCAGCGGCAGGCAGACCGCCGCGCCGATCAGCACGCCCTTGGCCAGGGGCCGCCAGGCCAGCCGCGCCACGTTCCGGCGGACGACCGCGTACCCGGCGGTGAACAGCAGCAGGCCGAGCGAGGCGAGCAGCAGCGGTTCCTCGCCCAGGAAGATCTGGTACGCCGTCATCAGGCCCAGCACGATCCCGTCCCGCACCACCCGGGCGCCCGCGCACAGCCGCAGCAGCCGGTCGATGATCAGCGGGACCATGAACAGGACCACGAAGTTGGGGTGCGCGTTGGCGTGGCTGACCATCGGCGGGGCGAAGGCGGCCAGGGACGCGCCGAGGAAGGCGGCGGCCCGGTGCCGCACCACCCGTTTCACGATCAGCCAGTACCAGGCCGCCGCGGTGGCGGCCAGGCCCAGCGCCATGCAGACGCTCAGCGCGATGGCCGGTCCGGCCAGCAGCGTCAGCGGCGCGAGGGGCACCGACAGGCCCAGCATGACCGTGTTGGCCATCAGGTTGACGCCGTCGGGGAAGCCCTGGAGGTCGGAGAAGAGCGGGTTGTGCAGATGGGCGATGTTCTTTGCGGTCACCGCGAAGAACCACTCCCACTGGTTCTGGTCCTGGAGGGAGTCGGGGAAGTAGCGGTGGCCCGGGTCGAAGAAGCGGCCCGAGTAGAGGGCGACGGCCATCAGCAGGAACAGGACGGCCGCCAGCAGGTCGGCGGGGCGCGGCGCGCGGGCCCGCAGCCGGACCAGGTCGGCCAGCACACGCGCGTAGTCGAGCGGACCGACCTTGGAGCCGGGCTGGTGGCTCCAGCGCACCGGGACCTCGGCCACCGGCCAGCCCGAGCGGTGGAAGTGGTGGAGCACCTCCACGTCGATGCCCCAGCCGTCCAGCCGGGAGGCCGCGAACGCGGTGCGCGCCCGGTCGCCGTCGAACAGTTTGAAGCCGCACTGGGTGTCCCGGATGCCGGGCACCGCGGTCGCGCGTATCAGGAGGTTCCCGGCCCGGCCGAGCCATTCGCGCACCGGGTGCTGCCGGTGGGCGATGTCCGCGCCGGGCACGGAACGCGAGCCGATCGCCCCCGTGTTGCCCTCGCTGAGCGCCTTGTCCAGCCGCTCCAGCTCCTCGATGGGGGCGGCCAGGTCGGCGTCGGTGACCAGCACCCGGTGTCCGCGCGAGTCGGCGACGCCGAGCCGCAGGGCGTGGCCCTTGCCGCGGTTGCGGGGCGAGCCGACCAGCCGGATCCGGGGATGCCCGAGACCGGTGACGACGTCCCGGGTGCCGTCGGTCGAACCGTCGTCGGCGACGACGACCTCCCATGCGCCCCAGCGGCCCTCGGTCTCGCTCAGATAGCGGGTGATCGCGGCGAGGGTGGGGCCGAGGCGTGCCTCCTCGTTGTAGGCGGGGACGACGACGCTGAGGTCGACCGTCTCCGGGCCGCCGTTCACCGCGCCGCCAGCCGTTCGATGAGGGCGAGGGAGTGCGCGTTGTACGCGGCGACGACCGCGCGGGCCGCGGCGGCGTCCCGGCGGCCCAGCGCGTCGACCAGTTCGGTGTGGCCGGACCACAGCAGGCCGCGCACCTCCGGCAGGCGGCGCAGGTGCTGCACCGCGCACATCCAGGACAGCAGGCGCAGCCGGTGCAGGAAGTCGGACAGGTAGGGGTTGCCGAACAGGGCGCCCAGCTCGCGCCAGAAACGCAGGTCGTAGCCGATGAGCACGGTCAGCTCGCCGGCCCGCGCGGCCCGCTCGGCCTCCTCGCCGCGCCGCCGGACCGCGGCGAGCGCCGCCGTGGCCCGCGGGTCGGCGGGGTCCCGGAAGGCGTCGTGCTCCTCGGACAGCACCCGGAACATGCCGTCGGTGACCAGGCTGCGGGCCGCGACCATGGCGCGGAAGTCGGCCGGCGAGTACTCCGGGACCCGGAAGCCGCGGTGCTGGTCGGCCTCCAGGATGCCCTGCGCGGACAGGTCGACCAGCGCCTCCCGGACGGGAGTCGCCGACACGCCGTACTGGTCGGCGATCTCCTTCACCGTGAACGCCAGCCCCGGCTGGAGCCGCCCCGCGAGCACCTCGTCACGAAGCGCGTCCGCGATCTGCTGGCGCAGGGTGCTGCGCGTCACGGCGCCGTTGCCCGGCATCGTCGGCGGCCTCTCCTCACACGAACGGGTGATGTACTCGCTTATGTCTACGAGCACGCCACCTTACGCGTTCGGGTTGCAGCCGGTGCGCCTCGGTGCCCGGGAGGGCTCACTCCGTGTAGGTGTCGGCCACGGTCAGGGCCGCGTCCAGGGCCGCGAACCCCTCCTTCAGCTCGGCCTCGGAGACGGTGCAGGGCGGCACGACGTGGGTGCGGTTCATGTTGATGAAGGGCCACAGTCCGTGCTGCTTGGCGGCGGCGCCGAACGCGGCCATCGGGGCGTTCGCCTCGCCCGCCGCGTTGTACGGCACCAGCGGCTCGCGGGTCTCCCGGTTCCTGACCAGCTCCAGCGCCCAGAACATGCCGACGCCGCGCACCTCGCCCACGCTGGGGTGCCGCCCGGCCAGCTCCCGCAGCGCCGGCCCCACCACGGACTCGCCCAGCCGCTTCGCGCCCGTGACGATGCCCTCCTCCTCCATGGCGTTGATGGTGGCGACGGCGGCGGCGCAGGCCAGCGGGTGGCCGGAGTACGTCAGCCCGCCCGGGTAGGGGCGCCTGCCGAAGGTCTCGGCGATCTCACCGGAGACGGCCACCCCGCCGAGCGGCACGTATCCGGAGTTCACGCCCTTCGCGAAGGTCATCAGGTCCGGTACGACGCCGAACAGGTCGGCCGCGAACCACTCGCCGGTCCGCCCGAACCCGGCCATCACCTCGTCCAGGACGAAGACGATCCCGTGCCTGTCGCACAGCTCCCGCACGCCCGCGAGGTAGCCGGGCGGCGGCATCATGATGCCCGCCGTGCCGGGAATCGTCTCCAGGATGATCGCGGCGATCGTGTGCGGTCCCTCGAAGGCGATCGTGGTCTCCAGGTGCTCCAGCGCCCGCGCGCACTCCTGCTCCTCGGTCTCGGCGTAGAAGCGGGAGCGGTAGAGGAACGGCGCCCAGAAGTGGACGACGCCGGCGAAGCCGCTGTCGGAGGCCCAGCGGCGCGGGTCGCCGGTGAGGTTGACGGCCTGCTGGGTGCCGCCGTGGTACGAGCGGTACGCCGACAGCACCTTCTGGCGGCCCGTGTGCAGCCGCGCCATGCGCACGGCGTGCTCCACGGCGTCCGCGCCGGCGTTGGTGAAGAAGATCTTGTCCAGGTCGCCGGGCGTCCGCTCGGCGATCAGCCGGGCCGCCTCGGAGCGGGCCTCGACCGCGAACGCGGGCGCGAACGTGGCCATGGACGCGGCCTGCTCCTGGATGGCGGCGACGACCTTGGGATGCCCGTAGCCGATGTTGGTGAAGACGAGCCCGCTGGTGAAGTCCAGGTAGCGCGTGCCGTCGTAGTCCCAGAAGTACGACCCTTCCGCGCCGGCCACGGCGAGCGGGTCGATCAGCTCCTGGGCGGACCAGGAATGGAACACATGCGCACGGTCCGCCGCCTTCACTGCGGCGCCGGCGGCGGGGTTGGGCTGAGGGGTCATGGCGGTGAGGTTAGATGTCCGGGACGCGGGCCGGACATCGGCGTCCTGTTCTGTGGTGGAGGGGTTTCCGCGACAGGTTGTCGACGGCGTCGGCGCTGCCGCGCCCGTGCTGGGTGCACCGCCGCGCTCGTGCCCGGTGCCGCGCTCCGTGCCGTACCGGTGCCGATCGGAGGCGTCGGGTCCGGTGTCGCCCGGAGGCGGGGGTGCGGCAGTCGCGTGGACGGTGTCGGCCGACATGTTCGAGGGTCGCACTATTCTCGGTGCGCGGCACACACACTTGGGGGAGGGAGCGGTTCCGTGGAGAAGCTTGGGCCCGGCGACCCGCGCGAGATCGGGGCGTACCGGCTGCTGGCGCGGCTGGGCGCGGGCGGCATGGGACAGGTATATCTGGCCCGGTCGGGCCGGGGCCGCACCGTCGCCGTGAAACTGGTCCGCGAGGAGCACGCCCGGAAGGAGGAGTTCCGGGCGCGGTTCCGGCGGGAGGTGCAGGCCGCACAGCGGGTCGGCGGAGCCTGGACGGCACCGGTCCTGGACGCGGACACCGAGGCCGCCGTGCCGTGGGTGGCCACCGGGTACGTCGCGGGGCCCAGCCTCCAACAGGTCGTCGAGCGCGATCACGGGGCGCTGCCCGAGCGGTCGGTACGGATCCTCGCGGCCGGTCTCGCCCACGCCCTGAAGGACATCCACACCGCCGGGATCGTCCACCGCGACCTCAAGCCGTCCAACGTGCTGCTCACCATCGACGGACCGCGGGTCATCGACTTCGGGATCGCGCGCGCCCTGGAGACCGCGCACGGCGACGGGCTCACCAGCGTCGGCTCGCTGGTCGGCTCGCCCGGCTTCATGGCGCCCGAGCAGGTGCGCGGCGACCGCATCACCCCCGCCTGCGACGTCTTCTGCCTCGGCTCCCTGCTCGCCTACGCGGCGACCGGCGCGCTTCCCTTCGGCGGTGCCAAGAGCGGGGTGCCCGCCCTGATGTTCCGCATCGCCCAGGAGGACCCCGACCTCACCGGCGTCCCCGAAGGCATCGCCGACCTCGTCCGGGAGTGCCTGCGCAAGGATCCGGCCGCGCGGCCGACGCTCGACCGGATCCTCGCGCACACCGACGCCGAGGACATGGTGTCCGACGGCCGGTCACGGGACCCGTGGCTGCCGGCCTCCCTGGTGGCCCAACTCGGCCGGCACGCGGTGCGGTTGCTCGATACGGAGGACCCGGAGGGCGGCACCCCCGCGGACGGCCCGGCACCGGGCACGGATCCGGCGGGGCCGGGCCGCGGACCCGTTCGCGATGACGGCGGCGCGGCGGTGCCGGGCGGTGGCCCGGCGTCTCCGTACGGCGGTGCGCAGGTGCGCAACGGTGACACGGCGCCCGTGCTCGGTGGCATGGCGGTGCCGGGCGGTGGCCCGGCGTCTCCGTACGGCGGTGCGCAGGTGCGCAACGGTGACACGGCGCCCGTGCTCGGTGGCATGGCGGTGCCGCACGGTGGCCCGGCGTCGCCGCGCGGCGGTGCGACGGTCCCGGACGGGGGCGCGGCGGATCCGCACGCGGGCGCGGCCGGGCCGGACGGGGGCGGGACGCCGCGGGACCGGGTGCCCCCCGCGGGGGAGCCCGGCGTGCCCGCCCCGGACGCCTCCCCGGAACACGCCCCGGCCGCCCCGCCGTGGCCGGGCAGCCAGGGCGGCCCGGCCGGCGAACCGCCGCTCGACCACCTCCCCACGATGGCCGCGGGCCGGACCCCCCCGCCGGACGCCTCCCCGGCAGCCCCCGCACCCGGCGCATACGGCGCTCCGGGCGGGTACGCGGACCCGGGGGCGCCCGGTGCGTACGGCCCCTCGCGCGAGCACACCCAGCCGGCCGGCCACGGCCGCCCGCAGCAGCCGTACCCGCCGTACGGCGACGGCTCCGGCCCGAGTCCGCGGTACGGGCCCTCGCCGATCGCCCCGGACTCGTACGGCCTCGGACCCGGACCCGACCCGAAGAGGGAGCGGCGCGGCGGCCGGGCCTCCGTGCTGCTCGTCGCGATCGCGCTGGTCGCCGCGCTCGCCGCGGGCGGCACGGTGTACGCGGTGCTGAACCAGGGCGCCGCGGACGAGCACGCCCGAGGCGGCACCGGCACCACCGCCCCACCGGACAGCGGCAGGCCCACGACCGGTGCGCCGCCCTCCTCGGGGTCCGCGGACGGCGCGGTGCCGACCGCGTACCTGGGCACCTGGACGGCGTCGATCGAGAACGCCGCCGGGCACAACACCCGCGAACTCACCATCGAGCAGGGGAAGGTGGGGGAGTCCGTGCTGACGCTGGTCGCCGACGGGCCGAGCGACGGCGGCGGCACCTATCACTGTGTGTTCCGGGCGGAGCTGACCGAACAGCCCGGCGGCGAGGGCCCGTTGCGGATCGGCCCGTCGACCGTGGCCACCGCCGAACCGGCGTCGTCGTGCACTCCCGGCTCGGCCACCGAGATCAGCCTGCTGCCGGACGGCCGGATCCGGCGTACGACGCAGAGCAGCGGGGAGACCCTGACGTACAGCCGGGGGTGAGCGCGGCGGGTGCGCGAGGGCGGGTGCGCGAGGGCGGGTGCGAGGGGCGGGTGCGACGGGCGGTCCGGGCGCGGTCCGTGCGCCCAACGGCCGTTTCCCGTGCGGTGGTTGAACGTCCGGAGAACTTCTGCGGACGAGGCCCGAATGCCCTCTCTCCTGCGCCTACGGTGACCCCACCTTGACTCGGAGCAGTGGCGGGGGCGCTCACCATGGGCTGGCTGGATCCGCAGAACGTCGTAGCCGTCGGAACCGCGGTGCTGGGTATCGCCGCGTCGGCGGGCATGGTCTGGTACGAGCGCCGGGTGCCGCGCAGCAAGCGGATCGGCTACCGCGTACAGATGGACAACCCCATAGGGGAGGGCGCGGCCGACAATCTCAACCGCCGCCTGGGTCTGTTCGACGAGGCGCCGGACATGGCGGACGCGACCCTGGTGCTGCTGCGCATCGAGAACGACGGCTCGGGGGGCATCGACCGGGAGGACTACACCGGCCCTGACCAGTACGGTCTGACCGCGGTGTTCACCGACCGCACCGTCCGGGGCGTGTCGGTCACCCAGCCGAACCACACCGATCACCTGATGGGCCACTTCGCGCCGGAGCGGGGCTTCGGCTACGAGGGCAGCAGCCTGCGCATCCCCCGGGTCCCGCTCAACCGGGGCGACTACTTCAAGCTGCTGGTGCTGCTGTCCGGCGGCGGTGTCGGGCGGCCGATACGGGTCACGGGCGGCATCCGCAACGGCCAGGTCCGCCTCAACCGCGCGATCCCCGTGGACGACAAGCCGCCGCTGTTCAGCCGGCCCGCGCGGCTCATCAGCATCCTGCTCACGGCCGGCGTCCTCACCCTCGCGAGCATCGTCGTGGCCCAGGGCAGGGAAGGGAAGCCACCGCCGGCCTACTGCGCGACGGGCACGCTGGAGGTCGCCGGCTCGACGGCGTTCCAGCCCGCGCTCGAAGCGGTGGCGGACGCCTACGAGGAGAAGTGCCCGGACGCGGCGATCGAGCTGAAGCTGAAGGGTTCGGTGGCGGGTCTGCGGGAACTGGCGCAGCCGGGCGCGGACGGCCCCGGCATCGCCTTCTCCGACACCCCCAACCCGGAGAACCTGCCCGACCTGGAGGCGGAGATGGTGGCGATGCCGTTCTACGCGCTGGTGGTGAACAACGACGTGCGGGTGGACGGCGAGCGCCTGGGAAACCTCACCACGGCGCAGATACAGAAGCTGTACAGCGGCGACGTCACCAATTGGCGGGAGCTGGGCGAGGGATTCCCGGACCTGGCGGTCCACCTCGTCAGCCGCGACGTCAGCTCCGGGACGCGGCAGGTCTTCCAGCGGCGGGTGCTCGGCCGGAGCGAGCCCGCCCACACCGCCCTGGACTGCGAGCACCTGGACTACGACCGGACCTCGGGCGACCGGGTGCCGCGCTGCGAACTCGACTCCACGAGTGAGGTGCTGGACAAGGTGGGCGGGATCTCGGGCGCCGTCGGGTACAGCGAATGGAACCTCGCGGAGAAGGGGTCCCAGGGGAAACTGCACGCCGTGGACATCGACGGCGAGGCCCCGGGGGACGCGTACGAGAGCGCGAAGAACCTCAAGCCGTACGACTACCCGTACCGCGAGATCGAGTACGTCTACACGCGCGGCACGCCGCGCGAGGGCTCCCTGGCCCTGAAGTTCAGGAACTACGTCGCCGACGGGGACGGGCAGGACATCATCCAGGGTCAGGGCTACATCGACTGCAAGAACTCGGCCGGGAACGCGGACTGCGACGCGTGGGCCCGCACACCCCCGCCGGCACCCGTTCCGCCCGCGCCCGCCAGTGCCCGCTGACGGCCGCCGCCGACCGGACCCCGACCCTGGCCCCGACCTCGGCCCCTGACGCCGGCCCCCGCACGCCGGCCGCCGGGACGCCGTGGTGAGGCACGCTCACCGCGGCTCCGGCGGCCGTTGCCGCGGCATGTTCGGGCGGGTGGGGGTGCCCGGCGGGCTGGGGTAGCGGCCCGGTGCGCCGGCCGGGTCCGGGCGCGGGCCCGGGGCCAGGGCCGTCTGGAGGCCCAGCGGGGCCGTCCCGGTGCGGAACCCCACCATCCAGTCCGCCGTCTCCGTGCGCACCAGTTCCGTCACGTCCTCCGAGAACCGCCGCAGCACCGCGAGGCAGCGGTCGGCGGCCTCGCCCGCGGTCCCCTCCGCCGGTCCCAGCACCTCGCGCACGTTCTCCGACGCCCAGTCGAACTGCAAGACCTGAAGCCGCCGCTGCACGGCCTGCGCGGTCGCCACGTCCCGCATCCACCCGGACGTCACCCCGAAGAACCGGTCGACCCCGAGGCACGCCCCGGCGAACATCAGCGCCAGATACCCCCAGGGCGCGGCCCGGTCGGTCACCCCGGTCAGTTCGAGCAGCGGGAGCGTGGCCCCGCCCACCGTCCCGCAGGCCGTCCCCACCCGCAGCACCAGCGCCCCGCGCCGCTTCCACACCCGGCCCGCGAGGTACCAGGCCGCCGTGTCCAACGCCCCCCGCTCCACCCACCGGTACAGCTCGTCGAGCCGGTCGGCCGGCTCTCCCCAGTCCCCGGGCGGGAAGGCCCGGCCGGTCAGGTCGCCCGGCCGCAGCCCGGCCGCGCCCTCGCCCCGCCCGTCCTGAGGGGGACCCTCGGGCTGCATCTCCGGCTGACCCACCCGGTACTCCCTACTGATCGCGACCGGTCACGTCGCGTGACGAAGGATGCTCACGCGCGGCGTCCTTCCTACCGCCCAATGGGTGGCGAAGACGTAGCTTTCGCGGCTTTTCAACCCGTAAGAGGGGCTTGATCAGGTATAGGAGCCGTGCTGCTCTCACTCGAAAGAGTGGCGGAGCGACGGTCGCATGGACCACGTAGGCTCGTGCACAACGGAGGAAGACGACACCGAACCAGGAGCTGATCGTGATTCCCGGTGAAGGCCAGCCCAATATGCAGCAGCTGCTGCAGCAGGCCCAGAAGATGCAGCAGGAACTGTCGAAGGCCCAGGAGGAGCTGGCGAACACGGAGATCGACGGCCAGGCGGGCGGCGGCCTGGTGACGGCGACCGTGACCGGCGCCGGTGAACTGCGTGGCCTGAAGATCGACCCGAAGGCGGTCGACCCGGAGGACACGGAGACCCTCGCCGACCTGATCGTCGCCGCCGTGCAGGCGGCCAACCAGAACGCGCAGACGCTCCAGCAGCAGAAGCTCGGCCCGCTGGCCCAGGGTCTCGGCGGCGGCACCGGCATCCCCGGCCTGCCGTTCTGACGTTCGCCACCCGCAGGCCACCCGCACCGCCTTCCTAGGGAGGGCGGCGGCCATCTACCGTTACGTACCGGGAACGACTTCAGGAAGGGCAGTCCGTTGTACGAAGGCGTGGTCCAGGACCTCATCGACGAGCTGGGGCGGCTGCCCGGCGTCGGTCCCAAGAGCGCGCAGCGGATCGCCTTCCACGTCCTCCAGGCGGAGCCGACGGACGTGCGGCGCCTCGCCCAGGCGCTGCTTGAGGTGAAGGCGAAGGTCCGGTTCTGCGCGGTCTGCGGCAACGTGGCGCAGGAGGAGCGGTGCGCGGTGTGCCGCGACCCCCGTCGCGACCCCTCGGTCATCTGCGTGGTCGAGGAGCCGAAGGACGTGGTGGCGGTCGAGCGCACCCGCGAGTTCCGCGGCCGGTACCACGTGCTGGGCGGCGCGATCAGCCCGATCGAGGGCGTGGGCCCCGACGACCTGCGCATCCGGGAACTCCTGGCCCGCCTGGCGGACGGCTCCGTCACCGAGCTGATCCTGGCCACGGACCCCAATCTCGAAGGCGAGGCGACGGCCACGTACCTCGCCCGCATGATCAAACCGATGGGCTTGAAGGTCACCCGCCTGGCCAGCGGCCTCCCGGTGGGTGGCGACCTGGAATACGCGGACGAGGTGACCCTCGGCCGCGCCTTCGAGGGGAGACGACTCCTAGATGTCTGACGCCACGCTGCACGCCACGACGCAGAACCCGGACGATTTCGCGGTCCAGATCGCGGATCAGGTGGAGAGTTTCCTGGTGGCCGTCACGGAGGTGGCCAGGGGCGACCAGCCGGACTCGGCGGTCCCCTTCCTCCTCCTGGAGGTCTCCCAGCTCCTGCTGGCCGGCGGCCGTCTCGGCGCCCACGAGGACATCGTCCCCGAGGAGCGCTACGAGACCGACACCGGCCCGGACCCGGACGCGGACCAACTGCGCGAGAACCTCGCCCGCCTCCTGGAGCCGGTCGACGTGTACTCGGAGGTCTTCGACCCCTACGAGCCGCGTACGGCACCGGTGCCCGCCCGGATCTCGGACGACCTGGCCGACGTGATCACCGATCTGCGCCACGGCATGGCCCACTACCGGGCCGGCCGCACCACGGAGGCGCTGTGGTGGTGGCAGTTCTCCTACTTCTCCAACTGGGGCTCCACCGCCTCCGCCACCCTGCGCGCCCTGCACTCGGTCCTCGCCCACGTCCGCCTCGACCAGCCCCTGGAGGAGCTGGACGGCCTCGACACGGACCAGGGCATGGGCGACGAGACCCTGGAGTTCGAGGCGGGCCGGGTGATGCAGCAGGAGATCGCCGCACCGCTGGGGCTGCGCGCGGGCGCTCCGGTGGACGGCTCCTGACGGGCGGCTCCTGACGGGCGCTGTGCTGTGCTGCGGGGCGCGGTCGGCTGGCAGGGGCGGTGGCGGTGCGCCTGAGCGGGGCGGGGCGCACGGGCGGGCGTCCACGGCCGGGCGGGGGCTCGCCGTTCCCCGCCGCTCCCGGCTTCGCCCGGACACGGGGGAACCACCCCTCCGGGGCGCCGGCCATCGGAAACTGTAAGGCGACACACAGCCGTCACTCGCGTATCAGTCGCAAAACTTTGGGCAGGGACTCACCCGACAAGCGCTCGGCGCGAACGTCCGGACATCTCACCATGCGGTACTCAGGAGGGGATATTCGGGCGATCGTTAGACTGGGCGGGCAATCGACACAATGAGCTAGGAGCGCACGTGGGCCTTGTCGTGCAGAAGTACGGAGGCTCCTCCGTAGCCGATGCCGAGGGCATCAAGCGCGTCGCCAAGCGGATCGTGGAAGCGAAGAAGAACGGCAACCAGGTGGTTGTCGTCGTTTCCGCGATGGGCGACACGACGGACGAGCTGATCGAACTCGCCGAACAGGTGTCACCGATGCCTGCCGGGCGAGAGTTCGACATGCTGCTGACCGCCGGAGAGCGTATCTCCATGGCGTTGCTGGCGATGGCGATCAAAAACCTGGGCCACGAGGCCCAGTCCTTCACCGGCAGCCAGGCGGGCGTCATCACCGACTCCGTCCACAACAAAGCCCGGATCATCGATGTCACACCGGGCCGGATCCGTACGGCGCTGGACGAGGGCAACATCGCCATCGTCGCCGGTTTCCAGGGCGTCAGCGCCGACAAGAAGGACATCACCACCCTCGGCCGCGGCGGGTCCGACACGACGGCCGTGGCGCTCGCCGCCGCGCTCGACGCCGAGGTCTGCGAGATCTACACCGACGTGGACGGCGTGTTCACCGCCGACCCGCGGGTGGTGAAGAAGGCCCGGAAGATCGACTGGATCTCCTTCGAGGACATGCTGGAGCTGGCCTCGTCCGGGTCCAAGGTGCTGCTCCACCGCTGTGTGGAGTACGCCCGCCGGTACAACATCCCGATCCACGTCCGCTCCTCCTTCAGTGGGCTCAAGGGCACGTGGGTCAGCAGCGAGCCGATCGAGCAAGGGGACGCGAAGGTGGAGCAGGCCATCATCTCGGGTGTCGCGCACGACACCTCCGAGGCCAAGATCACGGTCGTCGGCGTGCCCGACAAGCCGGGCAAGGCCGCCGCCATCTTCCGCACGATCGCCGATGCCGAGATCAACATCGACATGGTCGTGCAGAACGTGTCCGCCGCGGCCACGGGCCTCACGGACATCTCCTTCACGCTGCCGAAGACCGAGGGCCGCAAGGCCATCGACGCGCTGGAGAAGAACCGTCCCGGCATCGGCTTCGACTCCCTGCGCTACGACGACCAGATCGGCAAGATCTCCCTGGTCGGCGCCGGTATGAAGACCAACCCCGGGGTCACCGCCGGGTTCTTCGAGGCGCTGTCCGACGCGGGCGTGAACATCGAGCTGATCTCGACGTCCGAGATCCGGATCTCGGTGGTCACCCGTGCCGACGACGTGGCGGAGGCCGTCCGCGCGGTGCACAGCGCCTTCGGCCTCGACTCCGAGAGCGACGAGGCAGTCGTCTACGGGGGCACCGGCCGATGACCGCACGTCCGACGCTCGCGGTCGTGGGAGCGACCGGAGCGGTCGGCACGGTCATGCTCCAGATCCTGTCCCAGCGGGCGAACGTCTGGGGCGAGATCCGTCTGGTCGCCTCTCCGCGCTCGGTCGGCCGCAAGCTGACCGTGCGCGGGGAGGAGGTCGAGGTGGCGGCCCTGTCCGAGGAGGTCTTCGACGGGGTCGACGTCGCCATGTTCGACGTACCGGACGAGGTCTCCGCGCAGTGGGCGCCGATCGCCGCGGCCAAGGGCGTGGTGGTGGTCGACAACTCGGGCGCCTTCCGGATGGACCCGGACGTGCCCCTGGTGGTCCCCGAGGTCAATCCGCACACCGCCCGCATCCGGCCGCGCGGCATCGTCGCCAACCCCAACTGCACCACCCTGTCGATGATCGTCGCCCTGGGCGCGCTGCACGCCGAGTTCGGGCTGCGCGAGCTGGTGGTGTCGTCGTACCAGGCGGTGAGCGGGGCGGGCCAGGCCGGAGTGGAGACGCTGCGGGCTCAGCTGGCCCTGGTCGCGGGCACGGAGCTGGGGACCAGCCCCGGTGAC
Organism: Streptomyces sp. NPDC056161; assembly: GCF_042268025.1. NCBI lineage: Bacteria > Bacillati > Actinomycetota > Actinomycetes > Kitasatosporales > Streptomycetaceae > Streptomyces > Streptomyces sp. NPDC056161. The sequence goes on along the minus strand of NZ_JBHJUV010000006.1, from coordinate 135,379 downwards.
GTACGGCGGGCCGTGGGGGAGCGCACCGGGCCGTTCCCGGAGCCGGTCGCGCTGAACGTCGTGCCCTGGGCGGGGTCGCCGCGGGAGGACGGCTGGTCGTCGGAGGAGATGAAGGTGCGGGACGAGTCCCGCAAGATCCTCGGGCTGCCGAAGCTGCCGGTCGCCGTGACCTGCGTCCGGGTGCCGGTGGTCACCGCGCACTCGCTGACCGTCCACGCCCGCTTCCAGGGCGAGGTCACCGTGGAGCGCACCCGGGAGATCCTGGCCACGGCACCCGGCGTGGTGCTGTTCGACAACCCGGCGGCCGGCGAGTTCCCCACCCCCGCCGATGTGGTGGGGACCGATCCGACCTGGGTGGGCCGGGTGCGGCGGGCGCTGGACGACCCCACGGCGCTCGAACTCTTCGTCTGCGGGGACAACCTGCGCAAGGGCGCGGCGCTCAACACCGCGCAGATCGCGGAGCTGGTGGCGGCGGAATACGCGTGACCGCGCGGCGGGTCACGGATCCGCTGGATCCGCTGGATCCGTCTCCCGGTCGTGCCGCGCCGCACCGGACGTCCGCGACGACGGGATTCCGGTCTCCCGCCCCGGTCCGAGTCCCGGCCGGAGTCCCGGCCGGAGTCCGGGCCGGGGTCCCGGCCCGGAGGAACCCGGTCCGGGTCCGTACTCACCTGAGGCACCGGAAATGCCCGGACGCCGGAAATGCCCTGGTCCGGTGGGGATCGGGGGGCCGGCTCCGCGGGGCAGTGTGGCGGGGAGCATGGTTCGGACCACTTGATCAGGATGCCCTCTGCATCCGAAAATTTTCCTCCCCGCTCTCCGCAACCGTGCGCAGGGCGGGGAGCGTCTTTGCGATCGCCTCTTCGGGGCGGTACGTGTGAACGTCCCCCCGTCGGGGCGTGGGGACGCGATGATCCTGGCGTGGGGACGCCGTGATCGGGGCGTGGGGACGCCCGTTCATATGGGACACAGGGGAAGAACGGGGCGTATGGCGACATATGAGGAATCGTCGGGTGGGCTGCCCGGCGTGCAGACGTCGCCGGTCGCGCCGTCCGACGCAAAAGTGACGTCCGGCACGTACAACCCCTGTGGGGGGAAGCGTGTCCAACTGGCGTGGCTGAGGTACTCGAATTCAGTACGGCGGTGCGCGGCGCGTCCCTGCGCCCCCGCCCCGCGGCGCTGCGTCCCCGCGTCCCCGGCGTGCCCGGTGGTATGCCGGTGATCGCGCCCATGCCCGCAGCGCGGCCCGCCCGCATCCCCGGCCAGCGCGAGGGCGCCGAGGAGACCGCGGCGGCCGGTACGACGGTCGACCACCTCACCGAGACCTACCGGGCGCACTACCGCTCGCTGCTCGGCCTCGCCGCGCTCCTCCTCGACGACACCGCCTCCTGCGAGGACGTCGTCCAGGAGGCGTTCATCCGCGTCCACTCGGCCCGCAAACGCGTCCGGGACCCGGAGAAGACCCTCGCCTATCTGCGCCAGACGGTCGTCAACCTGTCCCGTTCCGCCCTGCGCCGCCGCATCCTCGGGCTGAAGCTGCTCTCCAAACCGATGCCCGACATGGCGAGCGCGGAGGAGGGCGCGTACGACCAGCTGGAGCGCGACTCCCTGATCAAAGCGATGAAGGGCCTCCAGCGCCGCCAGCGCGAGGTCCTGGTGCTGCGGTACTTCGCGGACATGACCGAGGCGCAGGTCGCCGAGTCCCTCGGCATCTCGCTCGGCTCCGTGAAGGCGTACGGCTCGCGCGGCATCGCGGCGCTGCGACTGGCCATGGAGGCGGCCACATGAGCGAGCCCCGCGAGTTTGGCGAGTCCCTCGGCCGTCCCGAGCCCGATGCCCGGCCCGAGCCGCCGGGGCGGCACGACCAAGACAAGACGCAATCGCACGCTGGGAACGGAACTGTGAACCACGGCCCCGACGATCAGGCCCCCACCGGGCCCGACGGGTTCGGCCAGGAGGAAGGGGGCTTGTCCATGGCCCCCACGGGGCCGGACGGCCCCGACCCGGACGAACCGGACCTGCGTCGGCTGCTGCACTCGGCGGTCCAGGACCTTCAGCCGCGCGACGGCACCCTGGACCACCTGCGGCGCGCGGTGCCCGCCCGGCGGACCCGCAGGCGGCACGCCGCGGTCGGCATGGCGGCGGCGGCCCTGTTCGTCGGCACCGCCGTCCCGGCCCTCGTCCACGTCTCCCAGTCCGGCGGCACCGATCCCCACACCTCCATCGCCGGTGACGCCTCCCAGGCCCAGGGCGGCGCGGGCCGGGGCGCGGACCCGGGCCGCGGGACCACCGCCACGCGCGGCGGCCACGACGAGACCGCCGGCCAGGACAAGGGCGGCACGAAGGACGTGAACCCGGACAAGGGCCGTGACACCGAGGGCGGCACGGACGGCGCCACCGGCCCCGTGTCCACCAAGGGCGCCGTCGCCCCGGCGTGCACGGCCACCCAGCTGGGCCAGGCCACCGCCACCGTGGAAGCCCCCGACTCCGCCGGCGTCGTCTACGGCACCTTCCGGGTCACCAACGTCTCCACCGCCGGTTGCAGCGTCGACGGCGCGGGCACCGTGAGCGCTCTCGCCCAGGGCGCCGCCGACCCGGCCAGGATAAGTACGGTCCGGCACGCCGCGGGCGACGCCGCGGCCGGCCTGCCCGCCCCGTCCCAGGAGGCCACCGGCCTGCTCCTGCTGCCCGGCGCCGCCTACGAGGAGAAGTTCGCCTTCGTACCCTCGGAGACCTGTCCCCCGGGCAACGGCGGCACCGGCGGCCCCGGCACCGGCGGTCCCACCGGCGACCCGAGCCCCAGCCAGCCCCCCGCCGCCTCGGGCAGTACGTCCGACGGCGGCGCGGCCGGCACCAGTACGCAGATGCTCCCCGCGGAGGGCACGGCCGACGGCAGCGTCCAGGTGTCCCACACTCCGCAGGCGGGCGCGCCGACCGTCGCCACGACGGTGCCCGGCGCCTGCGCCGGGACGGTCTACTGGACCGGAGTGCTGGCCGGCTCCTAGGCACCGCCTCCGGCAGCCCACCTGCCCGGCGGACCACCGGCGAGAGGCGGACCGCACGCCACCAGCCCGCCTCGGCGGATCAGCCCCGTACCCTCGGCGGACCGCGCTCCCGTATCCCTGGCGGGCCGGACTCCCGTACTCCCGGCGGATCAGCCCCGTACCCTCGGTGGACCGCGCTCCCGTATCCCTGGCGGGCCGGACTCCCGTACCCCCGGCGGATCAGGCGACCGACGGGCTGGCGGCCTTCTCCCCGGCCTTCTCCTCGGGCTCGCCCTCCGGGAACAGACCCAGTTCCGCGTCCCGGGCGTACTCCGCCTCCCGGCGCAGCAGCCGGAACCACATGAAGACCACGAAACCCGCGAAGACGAACCACTCGCCGGTGTACCCGAGGTTCTGGAACGCCTTCAGGTCGAGCCCCGAGCCCTGCGGCACCGTCGCGGGCACCGCCGTCATCCCCGCGTCGCCCTTGTCGAGCGTGATCCACGCGTCGTACACCGGGTACGACACCAGGTTCACCAGCGATCCCGAACTGATCGCCGCCGTCTGCCCCGGCGGCAGCCCGCCCTGGGCGCTCACCCCGTTGTCACCCGGTGTCTCCGACGCCTGCAACGCACCGGTGACCGTGACCTCGCCGGTCGGCGGGGCGGGCGCCTTCGCCGCGTCCGCGGTGCCGGGCAGCCAGCCGCGCACCACGGGCAGCGCCTTGCCGGAGCCGGTGCGCAGCAGCGTCAGCACGTAGTAGCCGTCCCTGCCGTCGAGCTGCCGGTCGGGTACGAGGAGCTGCTTGTCGTAACGGCCGGTGGCGATGGCCCGCTTGCCGGACGTGGCCGTGTCGACGGGCAGCAGACCGGCGAGCGGCAAAGCCGCCTCGGTCCGGTCCGTGGTGACCTTCTCGGACGCGTCACGGCCTGCCTGCACCCGCGACTCGAACCGGCTCAGCTGCCACGATCCCATGAAGACGCACAGCGGGATGGCGAGCAGCGCGAAGACGTTGATGCCCCACCAGCGGGGAGTCAGCAGAAACCGGTACACGCCACCACGGTACGGGCTGTTCCCAGGCGTTCGGGCGGGGGGTCGCCGACAGCGGCGCCGGGTTGTCCACAGGCTGGGGGTACTCCGCCACGGCCGTCGGCGGGACCAGGCAGTATGGGGCCATGACTGGGGCCAGGAGTGAGAGCAGAATGCCGGACTGGGAGAGGCGCTTCCGCGCGCCGCGAGTGTCGTTGCCCGACTGGGCGCAGGACGCGCCCGACCGTTCCCTGTTCGTGTCGAACGCGACGGGGACCTACGAGCTGTACGCGTGGGACCGCACCACGGGAGCGCAGCGTCAGGCCACGAACCGGCCGAACGGTACGACGGACGGGCTGCTCTCCCCGGACGGCGCGTGGATCTGGTGGTTCGACGACAAGGACGGCGACGAGTTCGGGGTGTGGCGCCGGCAGCCGTTCACGGGCGGCGACGACGAACTCGCCACACCGGGGCTCGACCCCTCCTACCCGGCCGGTCTCGCCCTCGCCCGGGACGGCCGCACGGCCGTCGTCGGGCGCTCGACGGACGAGGACGGCACGACGATCCATGTCGCCCGCGAGGGTGAGGCGCCGTTCGAGCTGTACCGGCACCGCGAGTCGGCGGGCGTCGGCGACCTCTCGCACGACGGCGCGCTGATCGCCATCGAGCACACCGAGCACGGCGACGCCATGCACTCCGCGCTGCGCGTGCTGCGCCCGGACGGCACGACGGTCGCCGAACTCGACGACAGCGAGGGCGGGACCCGGGAGCTGGGCCTCGAAGTGCTGGGCTTCGCCCCGGTCGACGGGGACACCCGGCTGCTGATCGGCCACCAGCGCCGTGGCCGCTGGGAGCCGCTGGTCTGGGACGTGGCGTCGGGTGAGCAGACCGATCTGGACCTGGACCTCCCGGGTGACGTGAGCGCCGACTGGTATCCGGACGGCAGCGCCCTGCTCATCGCGCACAGCTTCGAGGCGCGCAGCGAACTGTTCCGCTACGACCTGGCGAGCCGCGGGCTGACCCGCATCCCGACGCCGCCGGGCTCGGTCTCCGGCGCGACGGCCCGCCCCGACGACAGCGTGGAGTTCCTGTGGTCGTCGGCCGCCGAGCCGTCCGCGGTGCGTTCGACGACGGGCCAGGTGGTCCTGGACCCGCCGGGGATGAGGTGCCCGCCCTCCGTCGAGGTGGAGGACGCGTGGGTGACCGGGCCCGGTGGCCGCATCCACGCGCTGATCCAGAAGCCGGCCGGGGCGAGCGGCCCCCTCCCCACCGTCTTCGACCTGCACGGCGGCCCCACCTGGCACGACAGCGACTCCTTCGCCGCGGGCCCGGCCGCCTGGGTGGACCACGGCTATGCGGTGGTCCGGGTCAACTACCGCGGCTCGACGGGCTACGGCCGCGCGTGGACCGACGCCCTGAAGCACCGGGTGGGTCTGATCGAGCTGGAGGACGTGGCCGCGGTCCGCGACTGGGCGGTGTCCTCGGGCCTGGCCGACCCCGCCCGTCTCGTCCTCACCGGCGCGTCCTGGGGCGGCTACCTCACCCTCCTCGGCATCGGCACCCAGCCGGACGCCTGGACCGTGGGCATCGCCGTGGTCCCCGTCGCGGACTACGTGACGGCGTACCAGGACGAGATGGAGGCGCTGAAGGCCATGGACCGCACGCTGCTGGGCGGCACCCCCGAGGAGGTCCCCGACCGCTTCCGGGCCTCGTCCCCGCTCACCTACGTCGACGACGTGAAGATCCCCGTCTACATCTCCGCCGGGGTCAACGACCCGCGCTGCCCCATCCGGCAGATCGACAACTACGTCGCACGGCTCGCGGCCCGGGACGCGGTCCACGAGGTGTACCGCTACGACGCGGGCCACGGCTCCCTGGTGGTGGACGAACGGATCAAGCAGGTACGGCTGGAACTGGACTTCGCGGAGCGGCATCTCCCGAAGTAGGGCCATAGGGCGGCGTAGTCCGCAGGGCGCAGTGGGCCGGGTGGTGAAGCGGGCCGGGTGGTGAAGGGCCGGGTGGTGAAGGCCCGGCTGGTGGGTCGGGGCGGGTGGTGGAGCGGGGCCGGGCGGCGGAGAGGGACGAGTGGCGTGGGCTTTCACTTGCCGCGGCAGCCCGTGCCGCTCGCCCCGCCGCCCGTGTCGGCCGCCCGCCGCCGCCCGTGCCGGCCGCCCGCCGCCGGGCTCGGGCGGCCGACGGCTTCCGGCGGCCGACGGCTCCGGGCGGGCCGACGGCCCCGGGCGGGCCGGCCGGTGCGGGGGTTTACGGGGTCCGGTGGTGGTGGCCCAGCAGTTCCGCCAGTCCCTGGCGGGTCGCCGCCAGCACCACCCGGTCACCGGCGCTCAGCACATGGTCGGCGGACGGCTGCTGCTGCTTCCCCTCCAGCGCCAGCACCCGCCAGGCCCCGGCCCGGAACGCCTCGGCCACGCTGCGCCCCTCCAACTGCGGATGCCCGTCCACATCCACGGCGGCGAACAGCAGCACCTCCCGCTCGACCGGGATCGCGCCCAGGATCTGCCGGCCGAACATCGCTCCGGCGAAGGCGGGCGCGGCCAGGTGCGTGACGCTGCGGCTGCGGGTGACCGCCCGGGGGTGGGCGGCCCGCAGGGTGCGGTAGACGGCGGTCGCGAAGTCGTCGTCGTACAGCCGCAGCAGCACCCGCAGGTCGGGGCGGACGGACCGGGCGTACAGCACGGCCTCCAGATTCGTGGTGTCCGCGCTGGTCACCGCCAGCAGCGCGTGCGCCCGGTGGATCTTGGCAGCCTCCAGCACGCCTTCCTGCGTGACGTCCCCGAGCACCACCGGCACCCGTAGCCGCCGCGCCGTGGCGAGGCCGCGCGCCTCCGGATCGGCCTCCACGCACACCACCGGGATGTGCAGCTCCCGCAGCCGGGTCAGCACCCTGGTGCCGATCTTCCCGAGGCCCAGCAGCACCACGTGCCCGCCGAGTCCGCGCGGCGGCTTGCGCAGCGTGGTCGCGGTCCGGAAGGTGCCGAGCGCCTCAAGGACCGCCGCCAGCAGCACCGGCAGGAGCAGCAACCCGACCAGACCGGACAGCAGTTGCAGGATCTGCCGCCCCAGCGGCTTGCCCAGCGCCGGTTCGTCGATCGCGAACAGGTCCAGCAGCGTCAGGTAGAACGCGCCCAGCGGATGGATCCCCGTCACCAGCCACAGCGCCAGGGCCAGCGCGATCACACACCCCGCGAGCCCGGCCAGCGACCAGCGCAGCCGCCGCGAGAACAGCGAGGCGAAGGGCGGTACGACCCCGGTGCGGCCGGCCGGCAGCGGCTGCCCGGCGGCGTACGACACCTGCTCAAGGACGATGCTCCCGCAGCCCGTGGCGCCCGGCACGTCCGCCTCGTCGGGCAGGAGTTGCGGCCCGCGTTCCCCGCCGCCCTCGGAGCCGTCCGCGCCGGCCGGATCGCCGCCGGTCGCCGACAGCAGCGCCAGGGTGCGCAGCCCGTGGTCGGCGACCTGTCCCGGGGCGAGCGGCGGCCGTTCCACCGCGCGCAGCAGCAGCCCGTCCGTCTGGACGACCTTGCGGGTGCCGGCGACCGCGGTCGCGACCAGCGCGGGGGCGGCGGTGTCGGCGTCGGACAGCACGGTCGTCGACGCGTCACCGACGGAGTCGGGGCCGTCGCCGGTCGCCAACGCGGCGGCCTGGTCGAGGAGTTCCTCGATGTGCTGGCCGAGCCGCCGGTTGTAGAGCCGCAGCACGAGCCGCAGTCGCGGATTGAGCCGACGGGCGGTCAGCGCGGCACGGATGTTGGTCTCGTCGTCGTCGTACACGAGAGCCAGCGCGGCGGCCCGGTCCACGCCCGCGTCGGCGAGCACCGCCTCGGTCGGCTCGGCCGCCTCCAACACCCGGTCGGTGCGGCCGGTCTCACCGCCGGAGCCGCCGGAGCCGCCGGTACCGCCGCTGCCGAGCCCGGCGAGTCCGGTGCCGAGTCCGGCGAGTCCGGTGCCGTTGCCCGCGGCCCGGCCGACGGCCGCGTTCACCCGGTCCAGCAGCGCGGCCGACGCGGCCCGCGCCCGCCCGACCACCGGGGGCCGTGCCGTGCGCGCGCCGGCCGGTACGACGAGGGTCACCTGGGCGCCGTACACCCCGCGCAACTCGGCGGCCAGCCGGTGCGCGAGCCCGTCGTCGCCGCACACCACCATGGGCGCGGGCGCACCACCCGGTCCACTCTGCATCGGAACGTTCCCCACGGGAGAGAAGACTGCCGCACCGGGAAAGACGGTTCCAGCGGAGGCGGGAAGGAACGGGGGCGGGAGCGGTGAGCGCCGGGGCCTTCCCGGAGGTTCAGCAGGGTGTTCCCGGGAAGGCCGTCGGTGATGCGTGGCGCGGGGTCGTCATCGGCCGGGGGCGGGCCGGTTGGCAGGTGCGGCGGGGGAGTGCCCGAAGGGTTGTCCGGCGGGGCCTGACCTGGGTTGTGTGGTTGCGGCTCCGGCAGTTGCGTGCTGTCCGCTGCCCGGTGTGGTGGGCAGGTAGGCGGCGACGGATGCGGCGTAGGGGTTGTGTGGCAGGGTCGGCTGAGGCGGCTGGGTCGGCTGGGCCGCCAGGGATCGGCGGTCGAAATTTTCTCCGCGCAAGAGGACCCGGGCGTTGAACCGGAGCAGGAGATCTTGCCATTGGGGCTGTTGGAGCTGTTGGGCTCGCTGGTACGAGGTCTCGTCCACTCCGGCGTTCCGAATGGGCCCGTGGACCGCGGAATCACTGAGTTCGAGTCGTGGGTCGGCCAGGAAGGGCGGGGGCGACACGTTGGCCTGTTCGGGTGGCTGGGGTGCGTTGAGGGTGACTATGAGTGGCTGCTGGCCCTCCCTCCCCACCGATTTCGGGTGGAGAGCGACCCGGAGTCCGGGGGGAGGCATCACCGGCCATCCCTCGGACGTCTGCCGGTGGACCTCGTACACGTCCAGTGCGGCAAGTTGCGCCGTCTCACTCTCGTCAACCTGCGCCGGGGCGGAGTCGGCGGCAGCCTCTTGGCCCGCGATGTGCCGCAACCCCAGCTCGTCTCGGGTGAACGCTGAGAGGTCGTCGGCGCGCGGTTCCGCCAACTGTTGTGCTCTGCGCTGCTGGTCGTCGTTCAGGGGAGGCATAGGGGATGTGCCTTTCTGTGGGCCTTCGGCGGAGTTGTTCTGAGGGGTGGGTCATCCTGGGCCAGGGGCCGGCCGGGTCGGTGTGTGGGTGCGGTGTGCTGCGTCCCTCGACGAGTGGCGGATCCGGACAGGATCGTCAGGCAGCGGATCGCGTGACCGCCGTGGCAAGGGGGGCGGGGTCGTCATCGGCCGGGGGCGGGCCGGTTGGCAGGCGCGGCGGGGAAGGAATGGAACGGTTGCCAGGCGGGGCCTGATGCGGGATGTGTGGTTGCGGCCCTGGCATCTTCGTGCTGTCCGGTGCCCGGCGCGGTGGGCAGGTAGGCCGCGGCGGACGTGGCGTAGGGGTTGTGTGGCGGGGTCGGCTGGCTTGGCGGGGTGTGGGCGCTCGACTCGTTCCGGCGGTCGACCTGGGCTTGGTACTCCTGCAGTAGACCTATCTTCTGGAGTTCTCGGGCTGCCGTGTACGAGTCTTTGTCCACTACGACGTTCATGAGGGCTTTCTCGACCGGGGGACTGTCGAGTGCGAGGTGTGGGTCGGCCAGGAAGCGCGGGGCCGGTTTGCCGAAATCTTCCTTCAGCTGGGGTGTGTTGAGGGTGACGATGAGGGGATCTCCGCCCACCTTTCCGACCGATGCCGGGTGAAGGGCGACCTGAAGTCCGCGGGGAGGCATCGTCGGCAGATCCGGATACATCTGCCGGTGGGCCTGGTACACGTCCAGAGCGGCGGTCTCGGCCGTCAGGCTCTCTTCAGCCTGTGCCAGGACGGACGCGACGGTGGACGTGGCGTAGAGGTTGTGCGGCTGAGTCGGCTGGCTTGTCGAGGTGTGGCTGCTCGACTCTTCCCGGTGGGAGATCTGGGCTTGGTACATGGGCAGTAGACCTGGCCTCTGGAGCTTTTGGGCTGCCGTGTACGAGATTTTGTCCATTCCGGCGTTCATGAGGGCTTTGGCGACCGGGGGACTGTCGAGTGCGAGGTGTGGGTCGGCCAGGAAGCGCGGGGCCGGTTTGCCGAAATCTTCCTTCAGCTGGGGTGTGTTGAGGGTG
>NZ_JBHJUV010000006.1:0-125123 GCF_042268025.1 Streptomyces sp. NPDC056161 | reverse complement strand
GACGATGAGGGGGTGTCCGCCCACCTTTTTGACCGATGCCGGGTGGAGGGCGACTTGAAGTCCGGGGGGAGGCATCGTCGGCAGTTCCGGATACATCTGCCGGTAGGCCTGGTACACGTCCATTGCGGCGATCTCCGCGTTTTGGCTCTCTTTAACCTGCGCCAGGAGAGACTCAGCGGCAACCCCTTGCATCGCGTTCCTGGCGTTTTCCATTAGATTCTGTGGAGATTGAATGAACTCTGCGCGGTCGTTGGCGCGCTGTACCTCCGGCGGGTCTTGCGCGGTGACTGCGCGCTGTTCCTCCGACTGGTGTGTTCTGCGCTGCTGGTCGTCGTCCTGGGGAGGCATGTGGGCTTCGCCTTTCTCTGGGCCTTCGGCGGAGTTGTTCTGAGGGGTGGGTCGTCCTGGGCGAAGGGCCGGGTCGGTGTGCGGGGGCTGTCGGGGTGGGGCACGTGGCTCGCATGACCCGCTGTCGCCGCGGGGGTGGGGGTCATCTTCGTCCCGGGGCGCGGTTGGCGGGTGCGGTCGGAGAGATGTTCCGGAATGGTTGTTGGGCGGGGCCTGATGCGGGCTGTGGGGTGGCGGTCGAGGGGTATACGCCACCTGCGGAGCCCGGAGTAGTCGGCAGATACCTGGCTGCGTACTCGGCGTAAGGGTTGTGCGGCGGTGCCGGCTGGGCCGGCGGTGTCGGCTGGGTCTGCGGGCGGCGGAAGAACCTTTCCTGGCGCGCCGAGACCACGCCGTCGTACCGGCTCGGTAGGTCTGGCCCGCGGAGCGATTGGGCTTGCTGGTAAGAGTGTTGGTCCACTCCGGCGGTTCGGATGGCCATGTGGACCGAGGCGTCGTCGAGGTCGAGTCGTGGGCCGGCCAGGAAGCGCGGGGCCGGTTTGCCGACATCTTCCCCCGGCTGGGGTGTGTCGAGGGTGACCATGACCGGGATCTCCCCCTCCCTTCCCAGCGATGCCGGGTGGACAGCGACCTTGAGTCCGGGGGGAGGCATCGTCGGCCATTGCGGATTCATCTGCCGGTGGGCCTCGTACACGTCCAGAGCGGCGATATGCCCCGAAGGACTCCATTCGATCTCCGCCTGTACGAGCCTGGCGGCAGCTTCTTGCCTGGCGCGTTCCTGGAGGTTCAGTGCGTATTGCATGATCGCTGCGCGGTCGATGGCGCGCTGTCCCTCTGGCGGGTCTTGCGTGGTGGCTGTGGGGTGGTCGACGCGGTGTACGTCCAGCGCGTGCGTGATCGCTGCGCGCTGCTCCGCCAACCGTTCTGCTCTGCGCTGCTGGTCGTCGTCCTGGGGAGGCATATGGGCTTCGCCTTTCTACGGGCGTTCGGTTGAGCTGTTCACCGGCTTGTGCGCGTCCTCAGCGGGCTCACCTCGCTGTGGGACACAACGGCCCTCGGCAAAAGCGAGTTCAATGAGGAAGAGCGTCGCGGAACGGCTCGGATCGTCATCGCGCGCCCGCGTGGGCGGCGTCGGGGGTGTCGAGGGCGAGCGACACGGCGAGGCCGCCGAGGACCGTACCCATCAGGTAGCGCTGCGCCCTGAGCCAGGACGGGCGGCGGGCGAGGAAGACGGCGATCGTGCCGGCCGTCAGGACGATCCCGAGGTTGACCGCGACGCTGACCACGATCTGCACCGCGCCGAGGACGAGGCCCTGGAGGAGGACGTGTCCGCGGTCCAGGTCGACGAACTGCGGGATGAGCGACACGTACATGATGGCGATCTTCGGGTTGAGCAGATTCGTCATCAGCCCCATCGTGAACAGCTTGCGCGGTGAGTCGTGGGGCACGTCCTGCGGGGCGAAGACGGAGAGGCCGCCGGGCCTGAACGCGTTCCAGGCGAGGTGGGCGAGATAGGCGGCACCGGCCAGCTTCACCGCCGCGTACAACTCGGGTACGGCGACGAACACCACCGACAGGCCCAGGTTCGCGGCGAGCAGATAGGCCAGGAAGCCGAGTGCCACGCCGCCCAGGGAGATCATTCCGGCGCGTCTGCCCTGGGTGATGCTGCGGGAGACGAGGTAGACCATGTTCGGTCCGGGCGTGAGGACCATGCCGAGGGCCACGGCCGCGACACCGAGCAGGCCGCTGGTTTCCACCATGGAGGTCTCTCCTCCTCTCGATTTCCGTTCGGCGGCGAGAATATTGCCCCGTGTAATATCGGTGCAATAGGGAAATTACTCTCGGTGCAATTCTGTGGTGGGGTGGCAGCCGTACGCATGGCGGTGGAGGTGCGGGGGAGTTGGGGAATGACGTGAAAGACGACTGGGATGCGGGCCGGCGGACGTCCCCGGGCGGCTGCCGCAGTGATCACCGCAAGGACTACCGGCGGGTCGCCGACGTGGTGGCCGGTGAGATCGGGGCCGGGCTGCTGCGCCCCGGTGACCGGCTGCCCCCGCAGCGCGAGTTCGCCCGGCGGCACGGCATCGCCGACTCCACCGCCGCCCGCGTCTACCGCGAACTGGCCCGGCGTGGACTGACGGTGGGCGAGGTCGGCCGCGGCACCTTCGTCCGCGCCGCCGCCCCGCTCGCCGCCCCCGCCCTCACCGAACCCGCGACCGGCCGGGTCGACCTGGAACTCAACTACCCCGAGGCGCCCGGCCAGAGCGCGCTGCTCGCCGAGGCGCTCGGCCCACTGCTGCGGCCCGACGCCCTGGCGGAGGCGCTGCGCCCGTCCGGTGCCTCCGGCCCGCCTGCCCTCCGGGAGTCCGCCGCCGACCTGCTCGCCCGCGGCGGCTGGCGCCCCGACCCCGCCCGGATCCTCTTCGCGGGCAACGGCCGGCAGGCCCTCACCGCCGCCGTCACCGCGCTGGTCCCGCCGGGCGGCCGGCTCGGCGTCGAGGAACTGACGTACCCCGTCGTCAAGGCCGTCGCCGCCCGGCTCGGCATCACCCTGGTGCCGCTCGCCATGGACGACGCCGGGCTGCTGCCCGAGGCCGTGGCGGACGCCCACGCCGCCGCCCCGCTACACGCCCTCTATGTACAACCGCGGCTGCACAACCCGCTCTCCTGCTCGATGCCCGCACCCCGCGTCGAGTCGCTGGCCGAGGTGCTCGGGCGGCTCGGCATCCCCGCGATCGAGGACGCAGTGTGGGCCTTCCTGCGCGACGACCTGCCCCCGCTCGCCGCCCGCGCGCCCGAGCGGACCGTACTGATCGACAGCCTCTCCAAACGCGTCGCCCCCGGCCTGACCCTCGGCTACGCGGTGGCGCCCGACGACCTGGCGGCCGGGATCGCCACCGCGCTGCGCTCGGGCGGCTGGACGCCCGCGCGGTTCGCCGTGGAAGCGGCCGACCGCTGGCAACGGGCCGGGGCGGTACGGGAACTGGTCGCGGCCAAGCAGCGGGAGGCGGCCGTACGCCAGGAGATCGCGGGCCGGTGCCTGGCGGGCTTCGCCGTGCGGAGCGAGCCGTACTCCTACCACTGCTGGTGGCGGTTGCCGCGCCCGTGGCGCGCGGACACGTTCGTCGCGGCGGCCGCGCGGCACGGCATCGGGGTGGTGCCGGCCGGCGCGTTCGCGGTCGGACCCCGGACCCCGGCCGCGGTGCGCCTGGCCCTGGCCTCGCCCCCGCCCGACGTCCTCGCCCACGCGCTCACCACCCTCGCCGGCCTGGCCCGCTCCGCCCCGGAGGAACCGGGCGAGAGCTGAGGTACGGGAAGGTACGGGAAGGTACGGGAAGCGGTCGGTCTCGCGGAGGGTCCTCGCCCGTTCGGCGTCCGTCGCCTGGCCGTACGCGTACGCCCGGAACGGCCCGAGGCTCGGAGACCGGGCATCCGGCGGGGTGGAAGGGCGAAGGGAACACCGCTTCGCGATCGCGGTCTGTGTGATCCGGGCGCCGGCGTTCGACCACCGGGCGACGGACGCCGCCATGACCCGCCACACCGCCGGACCGGGGGGATCCGACCCGGACACCTGGGCCGCTCACCTGGGCCCGGTCAGCTGAGCCCGGTCACCTGAGCCCGGTCACCTTGAGCCGGTCACCTGGGCCCGGTGAGCAGAGCCGGTCACCTGATGTGGCGCAGCAGCGCGGTGACCGCGGGCGGCTGTTCCGCGCGGGTGTGGACGAGCCTGAGCGTCCACGTCGGGGCGTGGGCGGCGAAGGGGCGCGTCGGCAGCTCGGGGAACCAGGCCGCCATCGACGGCGGCATGATGCTCACGCCCAGTCCGTGCCGGATCAGGTCGACGGCCGCCATGATGTCGTTCACCTCGAACGTCGCGCTGTATTCGAGGGAGGCCGCCCGGAAGGCCCGGTCGACCGCGTGCCGGATCGCCCAGCCCGGCGGGAAACCCACCAGGGGCAGCCGCGCCGCCTCGGCCAGCGTCGTCACCGGCCGTTCCGCCGCGGCCCGCGCCGGGTCCGGGCTCGGCGCGGTCACCAGGACCATCTCCTCCCGCGCCAGCAGCCGGGTGGTCAGCCCGCGCAACTGCGTCGGTTCGAGCGCGGCGACGGCCAGGTCGAGGACGCCGTCGCGCAGCCCCTGCGGGATCTGACCGGCCGGTTTCTGACGCAGCCGCACCGTCACGCCCGGGTGCTCGCGGTGAAAGCCCGCCAGGGCGGGGGCCAGACCGGCGTACAGGCCCTGCATCACGCCGATCGTGATCTCGCCGCGCAGTTCCCCCTGCGCGAGGTCGACGGCCGCCCGTGCCTCCTCCGCCGCCCGCAGGGTGGCCCGCGCGGCGGGCAGGAAGGCCGCGCCGACGGCGGTGAGGGAGACCCGGTGCGTGGTGCGGTGGAACAGCGGTGCGCCCAGCTCACGCTCCAGCGCCCGTACGGTGCCGGACACCGCGGACTGCACGATGTGCAGCCGCCGGGCCGCCGCGCTGAACCCGCCCTCCTCGGCGACCGCGACGACGACCTCCATCTGCCGCAGATCCATGGCCACTCCTCCGCCCGGGGGACGCCGGCCGCGCCGGTCACGTGCCTGGGCTGTCAGTCTCGGAGACAACCACAGGTCCGGCCATCGGAGCGCACCGGCCGGGCCGGGACACGGCGGCGACACCGGACCGCGGGAGCCGCCGTGACAGCCGCCGTAGAAATCGCCGTAGAAATCGCCGGGGAAGCCGCCGCAGAGGCCGACGCGGTGGCCTCCGGGGAGGCTGCCGCGTCGGCCGACGTAGAACCGAACGGCCGGAAAGCGCGTTCCCATTCCCTGGGGGAACCGAGTCCGGGACGGGACGGGACGCGACGGAAAGAGGCGACAGGATGTCCGGAACCATGGGTGTCGTGGCGTGCGGAGCGGCGGCGATGCTGCTCCTGACCCTGGGGCTGCGGGACGCGACCACGGTACGGCGGCTGCGCCGGCACGGGATACGCACACGGGGCGTCGTCGTCGACAACGTCCGGGTGCGCAGCGGCGACTCGGGTCCCACCTGGGCGCCCGTCATCGCCTTCGCCGACCGGCGCGGCCACCGCGTGGAGTTCACCACGCGGATGCGGGGCAGCGGGATGAATCTGCCGACCGGCCGGGAGGTCCCGGTGGTCTACCTGGCCCACGACCCCCAGGCCGCCAGGGTGCTGATGTGGCGCCACATGACGGGCCCGGTGGTGTTCCTGCTGGCCGGCTCGGCGATCTTCCTGTCCTTCGGGGTGGCGATCGTCGTGCTGTGACCGTTCCGGTCACACCGTGAACTTGACCGCCTCCAGCCATACGTTGTTGTCGAGGGTGCCGCCGAAGTTGTAATCGGGGCGCGCGTTCTTGCAGTACTGGTCTCCCCAGTTGCCGCCACGGAGGTGGACGGCCTGGCAGACCTGGCCGCTGCCGACGTTGATGGCGAAGCCCGTCATGTAGGGGGCGCTCTTCTTCCCGCTGCCGATGTAGAAGTCCTTGCCGTTGCCGGTGACGGCCGTCCAGTTCGGCTGCCAGTGGCCCTGGCCGTTGGTCGACTTCGGGTCGTGCAGGAAGGCGTTCGCGGCCGAGCCGGAGACACCGTACGTCGAGATGTTGAGGGCCTTGATCGCCAGGTTCCTGCCCGTCGTGCCGGCCATCGTCCCGTCGCACACCGGCTTCTGCCAGCCGCTTCCGACGTACGCGCGATAGCAGATGTGCCGTCCCGAGGGGTCGTTCCGGGCGAGCCGCTTCACGGCGTCGGCGGCGGTGTCCTGCGGGGGAGCCGCGATCACGGTCTTGGTGACGCGCGGGGCGTGGGCGGTCACGGTGACCGTACCGGGGCCCGGCGCGGTCTTGGGCGTGGACTTGGCCTTCGGCTTGGTGGGCGTGGCCGTGGCCGTGGCCGGGGGCGTCGGCGCCGGGGTGAACATGAACGGCGAGGCGGTGGCCGTCGGCGTTCCGCCCGGAGTGGGGCTGTACGACTCGTCGTTGGAACTCGCGGTCTGCTTCTGGTTCCCGCCGCCCGATCCGCCGCTGCCCAGGATCACGAGCGGGACGATGACGAGGGCGGCCACGATGAGTGCCACCGGACCGACGACCAAGGGCCGGTTGAGCAGGCCGGGCGGCCTGTACTCGTCGTCCGACTGGCGCGTGTTGCCGCTGCGGCGGAACTTCGGACCTGACTCCGCCTCGGACCGCAGCTCGGACTCCGGCTCCGGGTCCGGCTCCGGGTCCAGGTCACGTACCGCCCCCGGCGTCGGAATGGTGACGCGGGGCTCGAAGGGCGACCCCGTGGGCTCCGGCAGCGCGTACGCCGCCTCGTCCTCGTATTCGTCCTTGTCCCCGTACTGGTCGTTCTCGTACTGGTCGTTCTCGTACTGGTCCTTGTCCCCGTACTCGCCCCTGTACTCCTCGTTGTCCCCGTACTCGTTGTTCTCGTTCTCGTTGTTCTCGTTCTCGTTCTCGTATTCGTACTCGTCCCCGTGCTCGTTCTCGCGGCGGAAGCCGTCGCCGAGGTCGCCGGGACCGTGCGGATCACTCGGATCGTTCAGGTCATCGGGGTCGAGGTCGAGGTCGCTCTGGTGGGCGGGATCGTTCGGCTTGTAGAGGCCGGCGAAGTAGTCCGGGTCGTCGGCGCCGTCCTCGGCCTGTTCGTAGCCCGAGGCATCGGCACGGGGGTCGTCGTCGCCGAGAAGGCCGTAGGCGTCGTCGGCGAGCCCCCCTTCGGCGTGCTCGTCCGGTCCCGGACCGGGACCGGCGTGCGCGGCCTGCGCGTACTCGTCGTCCTCGTCCTCGTCCTCGTCCTCGCCCTCGGCCGAGGCCGAGGCGTCGTAGGCGCCCGCGTACTGGCCCTCGTACTCGCCCTCGTACTCGTCGTCCTCCGCGTCCTCGTGCTCCTCCTCGCCCCGGTATTCCTCTCCCTCCGCGTCCCCTTCCGCGTACCCGTCGCCCTCCGCGTCCGCGTCCGCGTGCCCGTACTCGGGCGCCGCCGGATCCACGTCCGGTGCCGACGGTGCCGGCGGTGCCACGGTGTGGCCGGACGGCTGGTCCGGTTCCGGATGCGGTTCCTCGTGCTGCTCCAGCAGCCTGCTCGAACCGTCGGGGGTGACCTCGACGTAGGCGACGTAGCCCGCCGAAGGGTCGGAGATGGCCGCCGTCACCGTGGTGCCGCGGTCCTGCGCGTGGCGGTGCAGCGCGTCGAGGATCGCGGTGTCGGCCGACTCGCCGTCCGCCGTCGGCACGGGTTCGCCGTTGATGGCGGCGGAGCCGTCGCCGGAGACGACCACCGCGAAGTGGATCGGCGCGGACGCCTCTCCGGCGGATGCCGACTTGTCGAGGTCCACCGGTTCCCCGCCCGGATCGTGGCCGCCTTTCATGACTGGTTCACCTGTTTCTTCGTCCCGGTTCATGCCCATTTCCTCCTGACCTTCCCGGTCGATCTCCCCCGTCGGGTCTGCCGAGGCAGACCACGCGAAGGGCAACGGGACCGGCGGGGAAACGGTTCAATTCCCGAGGTTTTGTCTCCCAATTGATTTCCCCCGAATGCAAACTCGCCGTGACCCTGGATGGGTCACGGCGAGTTACTGGGCCGAGAGCCGCCCCGCACATGGGCTGAAGGCGTTCAGCCTTCGACTCAGTTCGCGTCGCGGTATGCCTGGCCGCTGGCGTTCGGGGTAGTTCCGTTGTACAGACCGGTCGGGGCGGTCTGGGTGGACAGCGTGAACCACGCGTAGCGCTCGACGAAGGGCAGACTGTCCAGCATCTGCGTCGACGACTTGATGAAGTCGACCTGCTGCTGCTCGCTGGGGTAGCGAGGAGTCCCTGAGGAGAAGTCGGTCAGACCGTACTCGGTCAGCCAGATCGGCTTGTGGTACCGGTCCCAGACCCTTTGCAGATAATCGCGCAGCTGGTTGGTCGCGTCAGGCCCGAAGTCCCCGCCGTACCAGTGCAACGGGATGAAGTCGACCTGGGGCAGACCGCGCTGCTGCACTCCCTGCATGAACTGGTCCAGCCAGCCCCCGGGCACGTCGGCGCCGTAGGAGACGGCCGGCGCGCCGAGCCGCATGTGGGTGACCGACATCCAGCCCCACAGGGTCAGAGCCCTGTCGACCGTCAGGTTGGACTGCCCGGGATTGTCCGGCTCGTTGAAGCCGAGCAGTTCCTTGCCGTACTTGTTCGCCTGGCCCAGTTTGGCGTCGACGATGGAGCCCTCGCCCCAGATCATCGGGACGAACTCGACACCCGGGGGTGCCGTGACCGGACCCGGAACGGCGTCCCAGTTGTAGTACCAGGACGCCTTGGAGTCGGCGAGCGCTTCGGAGGCACCGTCGACCGGGTTCAGGCTGATGCCTTTGCGGCCGGAGTTCACCGGCTGCGCCGGGGGGGCCGGCTGCTGCGTCGGCGGATCCGATTCGGCGGGCGGTTGCGTGGAGCCGTTGCCGAAGGCGACGGTCATGCCGTTGCACTGGGTGCACTGGTACATGACCTTGTTGCCCTGCTCGGCGTCCTGCTTGGACCAGGCGTACGCCTTCGGGCACTTCTGGTTGACGTTGTCGCTGTAGGGCGTCTTGGCGTCCCGGTTGGGGTTGACGCACACCAGCGGCTTGCCCGAGCTGTCCTTCTGGAGGTTGTCCGCCGGGCAGCTCGACAGCAGATCGTCCGCACAGCCCGCCTGCGCACACGAGCCGGTTTCGGGCACGGGGACGTCGTTGGGCGTGATGGTGACGGGCGTGGCGACGGCGTTGACGTAGCTGACGTCGTACCAGGGCGCCAGCGAGTCGGCCGGGTCGAAGTTGAACTCGGCCAGACCGGTGGGCTGTTCACCCGTGGAACAGTGGTCGACGAACGGCCCGCAGTCACCGACCGCGCAGTGGAACGTGCTGCCCGATTCGCCCGTGCAGCCCTGCCGGGCGAAGAAGGTGCCCCGCCAGTGT
Organism: Streptomyces sp. NPDC056161; assembly: GCF_042268025.1. NCBI lineage: Bacteria > Bacillati > Actinomycetota > Actinomycetes > Kitasatosporales > Streptomycetaceae > Streptomyces > Streptomyces sp. NPDC056161. The sequence goes on along the minus strand of NZ_JBHJUV010000006.1, from coordinate 115,854 downwards.
CCGGCACCGGCGTGCTCGGGGATGGTGATGGTGGCGGACTGGCCCGGCTCCAGCGTGGGCAGCCCGGTGATCGCGGCCGAGCCGTCGGCGTTGACGGTGCTGCCGACCCAGATGCGGCTGTCCGTCCTGTTCTCGAACGTGACGGTGTGGTCGGCACCGCCGACATCGGCGGCCGACTTGCTGTTGATCTTGGTGTTGTCCGAGCGCTGGGACTGGATGGCCCACGTGGTACCGGAAACACCGACTATGACCAGTAAAAAGGCCAGAAGAAAGGAGGTGCGTCTGCGCATGGAATACCTCTCGGTCGAGCTTGCGCGGGCCGGCTGGTCCGATGGGACAGCGCCCGCGCAGGCACGACGGATGCGAGGGGCGGATGGTTCACCGTTTCCGGGTGTGACTGTGGAAGGGGTGGGTTTATCGGGTCTTGGGTTTGGGCTGCGTCGTCTTTCGGTTCCGGTGGCCCTGCGCGGAGTCGGAGAGAGCCCTCCGGTCGCTGGCGACGGGCCGTTGGAACGGCTGGCTGTCGCGCAGGGCGCGGGCCACGTCCTGATTGGCCGGGGGCGGGGTGGCCCACCCCGGTGACATGGCCGCCGGGCTCCCGGTCATCCCCCTGTTCAACCATGCCTGGTCGGCGGGGATGCCGAACTGGGGATGGTTGGCGTCATCACTGTGATGGAGGCGGGCGGCATAGCCGCGGTCGACGGAGTCCTCGGGGATCTGGGTCTCTGCTCGATCGGGCGCGGACGGCTAGCCGTAGGCCGTGTTGCTGCGAGCGTCCCTGAAATTTCCCGGGTAGAAGGGAGTCGGCGGCAGGTACTCGGGCGGAGATTGCCGCCCGCTGCTGTTGGAGCGGACACTTTCCTCCGCCTGCTGTGTGCGCTGGGAGTAGTTGTACGAGGGACTGCCCGTGGTTTGGTTCAGACGCAAGTAGTCGTCCGAGGCACCCTTACGTGGACGATTGTCCATGTCCGGTCCTATCTTTGTCTGCCGTGGTGCGCCCGATGAACGCCCTTGGGTACTGCAACGGCACCGCCTCGGTTCCGGGTTCAGCCGTGAGCAGGGGCCGTGGTTGAACCGTTCGCCTCAAGCCGTCCGTTGTGTCTCGTGTCGGCAGACGTGACTCACGAAGCGGATCCACCGGATCCGGCCGCGAGAGTACCGAGGAGAGAGGGCGACCATGGCGACCGACGACCCGTATCCCCAGGGCACCGAGCAGGCGAACACCGAGCAGGCGAACGAGGCACGGCGCCGAGCGATGGCGCGTGATGTGCTCAGGGCCGAGTCCGAGCATCTCAATCGCCAGCAGTCGACGCTCGACGACCTGGCGCGGATGCTGCTGGACACGATCCGCGAACTCATGGGCCGTCGGCCACGGCCGGGAGCCGCCCCGTTCGAGGGTGGTCCGGTGAACCAAGGCGGGTACGGGCCCGGTCAGGGTGGTTACGCGCCCGGCCAGCAGCACACTGCCGAGATGTCGTCGGCCGAAGCGCTGCACTACATTCGCGAGGCGATCAAACGATTTGATCCCGGCCAGCGTGAGGCATTTGAGGACGAGGTGCTGCGCCAGCTCAAGGCCGACAAGCAGTTGCACCGAGAGTTCAGGAAATCACCGGAACGCATGCCGTTGGTCATGGCGATTGTCGCCAATGCCGAATCCCGGGAGGCCCGGCGCAACGGTTCCCGAGGTAATGCCGCGGCCAGCGGCGCCCTCCGCGATCCCGCGCAGTCGACGAACGGGACGAGCGTGGCGCGGGGGCAGGAGTCCACGACGAGAAGTCGGGCCGCCTCGACCAGGCAGCCGAACAGCACCGGGCGGATAAACGCCCGGGGTGGCATCAGCAAGCCCGTGTCGGGAAGCCGGCAAGTGGGCGATCCCAGAGCCCGTATGTCGGGTCCGAGAGACGGTAGGACCGTTGACGCTCACGCATTGAACGCGCTTCGTGAGGCCAAGGTCGATCAGCTGCAACAGCCCGCCGCCGGAAACACCACCCCCCGGGTGAGCCCCGACCAACGCGCATACGATTTCCCGCAATCCCTGGTCGGCCCGGATGCAGTGCGGATCGCCAACCAGCAGCACCCGGCGACGACGGCGCGTACCACCCAGTCACAGACGCCCGATAAAGAGCTGGGTTCGAACAATCCCTGGCACCCCACAAAGATGGCCGCGAGAAATCAGGCCCCCGTGCGGTGACCCGTTCGTCCGGCTCCGCGCTGAACCCCCTCCGCCGCCCCTCCGTTGTGCTCCACGGCCGGGCGGCGCAGCACACCGCCTGACGACCGAAACCGCCAAGTGAGCCCGACCTACGGAGGACCCTTCCAGCCATGTCGACGCAGAACCCCGAAGCCACCGAGGCCGGGCGGGACGCCCCCCGCGGTGCGGATCCCGGCGCCGGGACGGGGAATCCCGCTCCGCCGCAGGAACCCCTCCCGCCGCCGCTGTTCATCCTCTACAAGGAGGGTCCCGAGTATGTGCAGGCGCTGCGTCAGCTGACCCTGTGGACCCACCATGTGCTGCTGCCGGTCTACGGCAGGGAGGTCAGCTCCACCGCACCCTGGTGCGCCCGCTGGTGGGAACACCCCGAAGCCGTCGCCCAGCTCCACGGTCTCTGGCTGGCCTGGGGCGAACTGACCGGTCCGGGCTCCGCGCCGAGCGGCCCCGCCATGTGGCACCGCGACCACCTGTCACCGGTCATGGGCACCCTGCGCGACCCGCAGGGCCCCTTCGCCGGCTGCAAGCCCGGTATGCACCGCGGCAAGGAGACACCTCCCGTCGACGCCGTCGACCCGTTCGGACCACCCCCGCCTCCGCCGCCCCCGCCCCCGCCGCCTCGGTCTGCGCCGCCCCGGTCTGCGCCCGGGGGCGTCAGGCGCTGAACCCGGCCCGCTTGAAGCTTGAACCGTCCGCGTTCCTGTTCCGTTGAGTTCGCCGCCAAGCAATTCCTGCTACGGGAAGGACTCGGACATGCCGGAAAGATCCGAAAGGGAATGGGAATCTGAATTAAGGCGATTGGAAGGGGGAGGACGCTCCTCCGGATCTTCACAGGGAGCTCCCAGCTTCACGTCCACCCCTGATTCCGCCAACCAGCCCGTGCTCTTCCAGGACCCGAGCGACAACACTTCCTACGCCGTCTTCCCTGGTGGCCGGGACGGCTGGCAGGTGCAGACGTGGTGGGAACAGCAGAAGCAATGGGTGGCGGAGAACCGCAAGGACGTCATCAGATACGCCAAGGTCACCGCCTCCTTAATCGTCCTGGGAGGCACGGCGGCCGAGAATCTCTCCGCCGACCCGATGATCAAGGCCGGTGGGAAGATTGCCAGAAAGGTCGGCCAGGGCATCCATTTGGCCACGCAATCCGCGGACGTGCACGACAACGTGAAGTCCGCTCTCCAGACCTTCAGGGAGGAGGGAATCAGCTGGGATATGGCCGGAGACGCGTTGAGGTCGGCGACGCAGGCTGTGAACTTCGGGGCGGGAGCCACGAACCTGGCCGGCGGGGTGGTGGAACCATACGCCGGTCTGGTGGAGAAAGCCGCGGCGACCGCCGCCCTCGCGATCGGGCCGTCGCACCAGGAGCAGAAGGCGGCCCACGCGAAGGCCGTCAACAACTGGACGCTGCGCCCCAATGACCCGCTCCTCGGATGGGGACAGACGCCGGTGCAGACGCCGTACGACCAAGACCTCTCTCTCAGCCGCAGCACGACGTTCCAGCCGCCGGGCTTCGACACCACCACCCAGCGCAGGCCCACATACAACCGGCGGGACGCGGGCGTTGCACCGTTGACGTCCATTCGGGAGGGTTTCGGCACCACGACCCCGTTCGTGTCTTCGGGGTCGGGGACGTCGTCGGATCAGCACTCGCCCACGGACGCGGCACCGCAGAACTCGCTGACGGCTCGTTACGCGCGTGAGGGGCAGAACCCCCAGTGGACCAGCGGGACGCCCGATGGACGGCAGCCTCAGCGCCGCCAATCGGCGAGGAGTGAGCACCACCAGAGGAACACCTCCCAGGGCCCGCACCGCTAGTGATCCGGCCGGTGGCGAAGGTGCCCTGGTGAATTGCCCGCCCGACGACGGCGGTGCCCGGCTCCGGTCCGCTCCGTTCACCTGAGGCCGGGACCGCGCGCAGTGGTCGTTCCCGTTGCTCGTGGGGCGGGATGTCGACAGCGTGCCGCACCCAAGGATCGCAACGCCTACTCCCACTCGGGCAGCTCCGATGGGGGTAGGCTCCGCCCTTCCCTACGGTGTCGCACCCGGGCGTCCGCAGCAGACCCGACGACTCGGGCGTCTCAGCAACGGCGGGAAGCCCTGCCGCGGTGCTCCGCGGCGCACCGGAGAAGGGCGGAGCCGACGGCGCCACCCTCAGGCATCCGGCCGTACCACCCCGAGGATCGCCATCGACCCGGCCGGTGCCACCGTCACCCAGCGTCCGGGCCTGGGGGCGTGGATGATCTGGCCGTCGCCGATGTAGAGGGCGACATGGGTGGCGCCGGAGAAGTAGATGATCAGGTCGCCGGGGCGCATGCTCTCGACGGGGACGTGCTTGAGCTGGCGCCACTGTTCCTGGGAGGTGCGCGGGATCGGGATGCCCGCGGCCAGCCACGCCTGGGAGGTGAGCCCGGAGCAGTCGAAGGAGTTGGGGCCCTGGGCGCCCCAGACGTACGGCTTGCCGATCTGGCTGGTGGCGAAGGCGATGGCCTTGCGGCCGGCGGCACTGGCCTCGGTGCCGACCTTCTTGAGGATCCCGGTGCTCTCCCACTTGTCCTGGGAGTCGCCGGCGGTCTTCCGGTCCAGCGCCTCCAGGTCGCGGCGCTGCTGTTCCGAGAGGAGGGCCTCCAGCTGCCGGGCGTCGTCGATCCGCTTCTCGATCGTCTTGCGTTCGGCCGCCTTGGCCTTGCGGCTCGCCGTCAGCCGCCGCAGTTCGTCCGACGCGTCGGCCTTGCGGGTGGTCAGTTCCTCGCGGGTGTCCGTCAGCTGGGTCAGCACGTTCTGGGTGGTCAGCTGGGCCTGGCGGGTCATGGCGGCGGTGTCCAGGGCCAGCGCGGGGTCGGAGGAGAGGAGGAACTGCGCCTCGGCGGGCAGGCCGCCGCCCCGGTACTGGGCGCGGGCCGCGGACCCGGCGAGCGAGGTGAGCTGGGACAGTTTCTTCTCGGCCGCGTCGATCTGTGCCGTGAGCTTCTTCACGCTTTTCTGCTGCGCGGTCACCTGCTCGTTCGCGGCGTTGTACTTGTCGGTGGCGACCTCGGCGTCGTGGTAGAGCCGGTCCAGCTCGGCCTGTACCTCGGCCAACGTCGTCGGCTCGGCACGGGCAGGCTGCTGCTGGACCGTCGCCGTCACCGTACAGGCGAGGGCGACGGCCACCATCGTCCGGCGGCCTGGTACGCGCGGGGTCCGTCTCATCGGGGCCAGGGGCTCCTCTCATGGGCGCCGCATGTCAGGCGGCGGCAGGGGCATCCTCACAACGGGGCGCGAACCGCCGTGGTTCAAGGCAGGCAGGGGCGAATGGGACGAGTGTGAACCGGAGTGGTGTGCGTTTCCGTTGTGACTACAAGGTCGTCGGCCGGTGAAGGAGCGGAATGTTGTCCGATGTGTTGCTACAGGCGCTCGTCATCGGTTTCGGCGTCGGCTCCTTGGTGGCCGCCCTCAGGGCGGTGCTGGCGGCCGTGCGCCTGTGGGCGCGGGGACTGCGGGTCATGGGGGTCGTGACGCCCCGGGCACCCGCCGACCGGCGGATCGGCGGGCTCGTACGGTTCTCCGACCACTTCGGACGTGATCTTCTCCTCGACCCGGGGAAGTACGGGCCGCTGTGCGGGCTGCCGCGGGTCGGCCGGAGCGTGCCGGTGGTGTACCGGCGGGACCAGCCCACCGACGCCCGGCTGTGGAACGTGTGCCATCTGCTGGCACCGTCGTTCGGCTGGTTCTTCACCTCGACCCTGATGTTCGGCACCGCGGTCGCGGTCGCCCACTGAGACCTGGTCGCCCACTGAGACCCGGCCGTCCACGGCGACCGGCGGGCACCCGCGTCCGGGTCGGGGCCGGGCGGACGCGGACGCCGAGCACCCTTGCGCGTACGAGCACCCTTGCGCGTACGAGCAGGCGCGCCCGCCGCACGCTTGCGGCTACGAGCAGGCGCGCCCGCCACGCATGCCCGCGCGTGCGGGCGGGCGCGTCCGCCGCGTTCGGTCAGGCGGGTGCGCCGTCCCACTCGGCCGGGCCCGGCTTGTCGAAGCTCACGCCCGTGCCCGGGTCCGGGCTCATGCCCGGACCCATCAGCCGGCGTGCGGCCCGTTCGGTGATGGCCGCCGCCTCCGCCTTCGCCTGCGCCGAGATGGCATCGGCGCCGGGCTCCTTGTACCAGGGGCGCAACTTGATCAGGGCGGGCTTGACGCCGGTCGCGAGCAGCAGCGCGGTGCCCTTGGGCAGGGCGCGGATGCGGTCCGGGGGCAGCACGGCCTCCTGGCGGTAGGAGTACGAGCGGGACGTGCCGTCCTTGCTGCGGGAGATGCTCGGGGTCTTGACGTCGTGCTGGCCGACCAGCGTGGAGATCTTCTGCACGAAGTCGGCGTCGTCGAGGCCCGCGCCGAGCAGCTTCACGGTCGCCGCGCTCCACAGCGCGTCCATCCCGATCTCGCCCCACACCCGCGCGCCCTGCCGGTAACTCTGCAACAGGGTCACCACGTTGATGCCGCGGGAACCGAAGTGCGAGTAGAGGTCGGGCAGGTCGGAGATGCGGCACACGTTGGCCGCCTCGTCGAGGACCGCGGTCAGCGGCGGGTCGAGCCGGCCGCCCATGCGCTCGGCGGCGACCACGCCCGCCCGCATCGTGGCGTCCGCGATGCCCGCGATGACCCCGGCCGCGGATCCACCGCCGTCCTTCGAGAGGAGGTAGAGGGTGTCCTTGCCGAGGACATGCTGGTCGGGGCGGAACTCGGGGGTGTCGGGGTCGGGCGTGACCCACCCGAGGATCTCGGGGTCGAGGAGGCAGGAGACGGTCTGCCGGGCCGTCTCGTAGATGCCGTCCCGGGTCTCCACCGCGCCGCGGATGGTGCCCTGCAACTGCTCGGCCATCGCGACCAGACCGGCGTCGCGCAGCAGGTCGATCGGCATCCGGTCGGCGGGGTCGGCGAGCCAGCCGAGCAGGTGCTGGACCGAGGCGCCGCCCCGGGCGGCGGCCAGGAACAGCGCCGTGAGGGTGTTCTGGGCGGCCGAGATCCAGAAGTCCTTCTTCGCGGTGTCGTCGTTGACCGAGGCCACGAAGTGGCCGGCGAGCCGGCGGGCCGCCTCGATGGTGTGGCACTCGCCGAGCAGGTTCCACCACATCTCACGCGGGGTGTGGGCGATGCCCTGCGGGTCGAACGTCCACACCTTGCCGGCCTTCTCGCGTTCGGCGCGGGTGACGGAGTACACGTCGGACTTGTTGGAGGTGAGCAGGACCGCGCCCTGCGCGCGCAGCACGCGGGGCACCGCGATACCGGTGGACTTGCCCGCGCGGGGCGCCATCAGGTCCAGTTCCACGTCCTCGTAACTGCTGCGCAGTTCCGGGCCGCGGGGTTCGAGGTCGCCGAGGAGGTTGCCGGTCTCGTCCGGGTGCAACTGGCCGCGGCCCTTGAGGGTGGGGCGCAGATCGCGGGCGCGGGCCTCGATGCCCTTGGGGCACATGGCGGCCATCTCGCGGCGGCCGGCCAGGCTCCTGGTGGCGCTGTTGCCCGCGCGGGCGATGAAGAACCGGACGGCGAAGGCGGCGGGGACGGCAAGGAGCGCCAGCATGCCGAGCATGCCCCCGTAGACGGCGGCTGCCGGGGCGCCGGGCCAGAGCCCGGCCGTGTCGCCGCCGGCCAGGCCACCCAGGGTGGACAGCGAGTACGGCGGTGCGTGCCAGCCGTGGCCGGTGATGCCGGCGCCCAGGGTGCCGCCTGCCCACACGAGGGTGAACAGGGTGAGGACGGCCCCGAAGAGAGCGACGATCGCCCAGGAGACCTGGGAGTCCATGCCGCCGCCGGGACGCCCGCTCATGTGGTCCTCCTGCGCTTGCTCGGCTGGCTCGCCGGGGTCGCGGGTGCGCCGGGTGTGCCGGGGCGCGTGCCGTAGCCGGGGGCTCCGGGCAGTGCGCCGAGATCTGCGGCCCTGGCGGCCTCGGGCAGCCCGCTCAGGTCGAAGCCTTCGGGAAGACCCGGGACCGCACCCAGTTCGGCGATCCGCTTGACCTGTTCGGCCAGGGCCGCCGCGGACCCTCCCGCGTCCTCCGTGTCGTTGGGTGTCCAGCGGGTGTTGGTGTTGTGCAGGTCGCGTTCCGCGTCGGTGATGGCGACCTTGATGGGGATGCCGGGCCGGCCACCGACCTTGATGAGGAAGCGGCCCCGGCCCGGCGGTTCCTCGTTCTCGCCCGTCATGCTCCAGCCGGGCGGCGAGGACCACGACGAGACCAGTTCGATCTCCCGCCGGGACAGTCCCACCACCCGGCCCAGGTCCTCCATCTCGGTCTTCGGCAGTCCGGCGCAGACCACCATCCCGGCCCGCTCCACGAAACCGCGCGCCTTGGCCCGGTCGGAGTCGGTGCCCAGGGCCTCCGCGTCCTTCAGGGTGTGGGTGATCTTGGCGTCGCCGAGACCGAGGGACCGGTTGAGTCGGGTGAGCGCGTCGATGCGGTCGACGATGCCGGAGGCGGCACGCAGCGGACGCCACAGCTCGTCGAGGACGGTGAAGAACCAGCGCCGGGGCGTGAGTCCGGCGTCCGCGAGGGCGTGCGAGGCGGCCACCGTGCCGAGCCCGTCCGACCAGGCGGCGAGCATCGCGGCGGCGGTCAGCTGGGTGTCCGCCTCGCCGATCCCGGAGATGTCGATGCACACGGCCGGCGAGTTCAGGTCGATGCGGGTGGACGTCGGGGAGGCGAAGGTGTCGCCGAGCGGACCGTCCAGGATGCCCAGCAGGGAGCGGTGCAGCGGGTCGACGGCGTCCCGGTAGCGGGTGTCGGACCCGCGGTCCAGGGTGACGGCACGCACCCGGTCGGGGCCCTCGGTGAGGACCCGCAGCAGATCCGGCAGCAGCGGTGCGTGACCGGCGGGGGTGCGCTCGCGCAGATGGTGCAGGACGGCGGAGAGCACGGACTGCTCGTGGTCGTCCATGGGCCGCCCGCGCACGATGGTGACGAGCGCGGCCACCATGTTCAGGACACGGCCGTGCGTCTCGGCCTTCAGGACCTCGCCCGCCTCGCCGCCGATCCTGGCCGCCGCCGCGCCCATCGCGCCCGGGTCCAGGACGTTGATGCCGCCCCGGCCGCGGCCGATGGAGATCACCTGGCCGCCGAGCGCGCGGACGGTGTCGGCGTAGTCGGGCTTGAGGTCGCCGAGGACCAGCGGGACGACACCGGTCGCGGCGAGACCGATCAGCATCCGGTTGATGAGGGTGGACTTGCCGAGGCCCGGCATGCCGAGCATGAACAGCGACGGGTTGGAGATGTAACGGGCCCGGGTGAACCAGTTCAGCGGGTCGCCGCAGACGGTGGCGCCGGTGAACAGGTGCTGCCCGAGCGGCACTCCGGTCATGGGCGAGCCGGAACCGGCGGAGAACGGCCACATGCCGCACGCCTGCACGGTGGTGGCCCGCCACATGGTCGGCGGGTCCATGAAGCCGACGCGTCCGCCGCCCACCCCGTTCCAGCCGCGCGGCGGGACGTACGGTTCCCGCGGGCGGGACGGCTTCTTCTGCTTGCCGCCGGCTTTCCCCTTGGCGCTCTGCTCCGCCTTGGACCCGCTGCCCTTGCCGCTCTTGACGTCCTGTTCCAGCCAGGACGGGTCCTGACCGGACCGCTCCGCGGTGAGCACGGTGCGCGCCCGCTGCTCGGCCAGCCGGTCCTCGCGTTCGGCTTTCTTCTGGTCGCTGCGCCGGCTCACAGCGCCTCCTGGATCTCGTGCGGGATGAGGGTCTGCTCCCACGGGAGGATCCCGGCGGGCAGGGTGCAGGAGAACGCCGCCGCCTGCATCCGGTCGGCGGGCCGCATCATCACCCGGGAGGCCGCGGTCAGGTTGCGGATGGCGACGCTCGCGTCCGCCAGTTCGCTCATCTCGTCGACGGTCACGGTCAGCATCAGCGAGAACTCCACCAGACCGGCGCCGGCCGCCTCCTCGGCCGCGGTCTGCTCCGCCGCCCGTACCTCGGAGGCCGCGCGGGCCTGGACCATGCCCTTGCCGGACGTCGCCATGAACTGGGCGCTGCGCCGGTCCGACTCGACGATGCGGGCCGAGGTGGCCGCGTCGATGGGCCGGTACAGCAGCGCGACCCGCTTGCGGCGGGTGCCCGGGGCGGCCTCCAGCAGGCCGCGCAGCACCGAGGACCGTACGGTGCCGCGCGGCGCCAGCGTCAGCAGCCAGGTCCGGGACACCCCCGAGTCGTGCTGGTAGCTGCCGACGGTCTCGACGGCGGCGGCCGGTCCGGCGTCCTCCCACTCCAGGCCCGTTCCGCCGTGCTCGGCACGGGCGTTGAGGACGTCGGCGGCGACGGCCGGATCGTAGGCGACGCGCACGACCTCGGCGATCCGCTCCGCCGACAGCGGGTACGCGGCTCCGCCGCCCGCCGAGATGAGCCCGCTGAGCAGGCCCGGGATGCGGATGGCGAGGTCGGCGATCACGTCGTCCTTCTTGCGGCGCTGCCCGGCGGGCACCCCGTAGGTGAGGGTGACGTAGGTGTGCATCTCGGAGGAGGCGTGCGGGTAGCGCTCGACGACCTCCTCCATCACGGCGCGGGCGGCGGCCGGGGCGTCCTCGCGGATCCGGGGCAGCACCTCGTGGGCGAGCGTGGTGCCCGGGTCGGGAGCGGTCTCCACGATCACGGAGGCGCCGCGCAGCCCGGGTTCGTGGGCCAGCCGGGCCAGCCACTCGCCCCACAGCGCCACCCACACGTCGACCTGGTCCGGGTCGACGAGCGAACCGCCGTCGGGGTCACAGCCCAGGACGATCGTGTACAGGTTGCGGGCCGGGTGGTGCAGCACGCCGAACGGCCGGTCGTAGGCGTCCCGGCCCTCCGAGGAGGTGACCTTGTTGAGCAGGCCCGGTGGCCGGAACCGGCCGCCCGGCCGGGAGGACAGCGGACCGGACACGTACAGGTGCGAGCCCTTGGCCTTGCGGTTGCGCCAGCCGATACGCAGCGTGATCAGCTGGTAGATGTTGCGGCCGTCCTGGGTGCGGATGGTGAGCGGCGCCAGAGCGATGACGAGGGGGACCAGGATGAACAGCGCGAGGAACAGCGAGACCAGCGACGCCAGCAGGACGATGACGAGCCCGCCGAAGACGCCGAAGGTGCCGACGAGCCCGAGCGGGCCGAGCCCCGGCCGCCTTGGCCTGCGCCAGTTCCCGTAGGTCGGATGGGTAGCGGATTCCGTGGACATGAGGTCGGTCTCCTTTCATGGGGGAGGGGAGGACGGCGAGGGTGACGGTGGATAAGGGAGGGCGGACGAGACCGCCGGACTCCCCCCGGGGGAAGGGGAGTCCGGCGGTCGGCCGGGGGACGGCGGCGACGTACGGGTGCCGAGTGGGCACGTTGCCGTCGAGTTCGGGTGCCGGGCGTGGCCACCGTCGTCCAGGGATCAGGAGTGGTGCCCCCGATCGTCGCAGACGCCTCGCGGCGAGCTGGACGCGGTACGGGTCAGGAGCTGCGTCGCGGTCACTTGTTCCACCCCGCGTCGCCGTTGGCCCCGCTCACCCCGGAGACCGCGGTGTCCTTCACGACCTTCGCCGCGGTCGTCGCCGCGGCGATCACGGGCCCGGCCGCACCGGCCGCCCGGCCGGCTCCGCTCGCTCCCGATCCGCCGCCCGCGCCGGAACCCGAGGCGCCGGTCGCGCCCACGCCGCCGGACCGCGCCGCCGCGGCCTTGCCGATGGCACCGCTCGGGCCGCTCCCGCCGGACGACCCGCTGGAACCGCTGGAGCCGCTGCCACCGCCCGTGCCGGACGCGCCGCTCGGGCCCATGCTGCCCCGGCCGCCGCTGCCGCCGCTGCCGCTGCCGCCGCCGATCGAGCGGGCACCGGAGGCCAGCGCGCTGCCGGCCTGCGACATCCCGGACATGGAACCGCCGCCGCCGAGGGCCGCGGTGGCGGGCACGATGAGTTTGAGCAGCGCGGGCAGGGCGACGGCGGACAGCAGCATGACGCCGATGCCGGCGATGCGCTCGCTGGCGTTGGCCGCGCCGGGCTTCGTGTTCGCTATCAACACCGAGCCCGAGTACATCACGAGGGCCGCCGCGGGTTTGTACAACAGCCAGGCGACCATCCAGCCGACGTGCTTGCGCCACCAGCCGGCGCCCCAGTCGGTCATCGAGGCCGCCGCGGCCAGCGGCAGGGTGCCCAGCAGCACGATCATCACGCCGAGCCGGATGTAGAGCAGGATCGTCTGGATGATCCCGGCGAGCAGCAGCAGCAGGGCGAGGATGAGCATCAGGAAGGCATTGTCGATGCCGCCGGACGAGCAGCTGCCGATGGACTCCAGCTGCTTCTTCGCGCCCAGGTCGAACAAGTACTGGGAGTAACGGTCGGAGAGGCCGGCCGCGGCGGTCACCACGGTGGTGGCGGCGCCGGAGACGAGGACGACGCGCATGATGCCCTTGAGCGCGGTCGTGCCCGCGTCGCCGCGTCGCTCGATCGCCATCCGGATGGCGGCGAAGACCAGCGAGCCCACCGCCAGGTAGACCACGATCCACTGTGACGCGCTGTTGATGTCCTTGGACGAGTCCGTGCCCGTGAGGGTCGGAATACTGTTGATCAACCCCCCGAACACCGAGATCGCGGCGGCCAGGACGAGCTTCGAGATCATGTCCATGATGCCACCGATGGGGTCGGTGAGCATGGAGAAGAAGCCCAGGAAAAAGTCCAGGACGGGATTGCCCGAGCTGCACGTCACGTCAGGACCCCCAGACGAGATAGTCGTTGGTGTTCTGCACCGACTGCGGCTTCGAGAAGAGAGAGCCGCTGTCGGCGGGGAGGATCTTCCAGTCGCCCTTCTCCCAGCGCAGGTTGATGGTGGTCGACATGAAGCCCTGCTGGTTCCGCATGAGCAGGCTTACGCTCGCGGCCGTGCGCGTGCAGGAGAGCACGGAGAAGCCGGCGTACGAGGCGATCATCGACTTGTCCACCCCTTGGGAGGCCGAATCCCCGCTGATCTCGCGCGTGAACTCGAACATGTCGCGCCCCGAGCCCGCCACCAGTTGTTCTTTCACCACGGTCTGCCAGCCGGGTTCGCTCGTCTGGGCCGTGATGACGTGGGCCGCCACCACGGCACCCATGGCGGTGTGGGAGAAACACCACCATGGTGTGCCCGTGGTCTGCGTCGGTCCGGCCGTCGCCGAGACGGGTACCCGCGTGACGCCGATCGTGCGCCAGGTGACGTCCTTGGGCGCCGCCTTGGGCAGGGCGTCACCGGCACTGTCGTCGGTGTGGCAGCCCACGGGGCGGCCGTCCTTGGTGAGCGCGCCGGACAACGGCCCGGGGGAAGGCGCGGCCTCGGCGCGACCGTCACCGCCGGAGGTCAGCGCGACGACCGCGCCCACCACTACGACCAGGGCGAGGAACCCAGCGGACAACTGCCAGCCGCGCTGCCGCCAGTAGGGCCCGGACTCCTCGGTCTGCCGCTGTCTGCGTAGGAACATTTAGGACGACCGCCGGTCTAGTTGAAGACGAAGTTGACCAGCGGGCCCGCGGTGGCCACCAGGACACAGCCGCCGAGCACCATGCCGAGTCGGCTCATGTGCTCCGAACTCTCGCCGCGCTTCAGGGAGACGGCCATCATCGAGCCGGTGATCAGCACACCGGCCACGCCGGCGGCGGTACCGGCCCAGGCGAGAATGCCGAGTACGAGTGTGACCTTGTCCTTCAGCGGTCCTGGGGCGTCTCCCGTCTTCGGGTCAGGAACGTCAGCGAGCTGAACGGCGTGGTTGAACAGTTCGAGGGACATGGAATCTCCGGGGAGTTCGGCGCCCGGCCGGACGGCGGGCGTGGAGCTGGACAGGGAGCGGTGGGACGAGCAGTCGGGGAAAGCGGTACGGGCACGTGCACGGGGGTGGGGTCAGTGCAGCCCCAGGTCGCCGAGGAACGCGACGAGCGGACCGGCACAGCTGGCGAGGATGCAGGCGAGGGTGACGAAGAGGACACCGCGGAAGTGCATGCCGCCCTCACCGGGCTCACCGCGCCGTATCTGGAGGGCCATCTGCATGCCGACGATGATCAGTCCGCCCACCCCGGCGGCCGAGGCGCACCAGGCGAGCACACCGAGGATGGAGGTGGTCTCGCCCCCCGCGTTGGGGTCGAAGCCGTCGGCCAGGAAGGGGCCGTGGAGCAGCAGTTGGTTCATGACGAGCTTTCCTCGGAGCGGAGGTCGGTGCCCAGCAGGTGGGCGAGCGTGCTGAGTTGCCGGGGCAGCGCGCGCGGCCTCCCGCCCACCCGCCAGGCCGGGATCCACGGCACCCGGTGCACATGGGCGGCGGAGCGGATGATCCGGATCCGGCGCAGCAGGCTGAGCGGCAGCCGGCCCGGAGTGTCGGCGACCAGGACCACAGCCACCAGTTCGAGGCCCTGCGGTGCCTTGCCGTCGTTCAGCGCGCCGAGCGCCTGCGATACGGACGTCAGGCCCTGCGCGCTGGTCCGGCCGACGAGCACGATCCGGCGGGGTTCGCCCCTGGCCGGCTCCGGCCAGCGGGCGCCCACGTCGATGCCGCCGAGCAGTTCGGTGAGCGTGCTCGCACCGGCGCCGCCGTGTGCCTTGACCCAGCCGATCTCGTCCCGGGACCTCGCCCCTGCCTGCCGGGGCCGCCGCTGTTCGCCCCAGGGCGCCTCGGCGGCACGGGCGGCGGACGCGGGACGGCGCACGGGGGCGGACGCGGGACCGCGGCCCTGGGCCCGGGTGGGCTGGGGGGAGCGGGGCGCGTCGGGCCGGGGTGCGGTGCGGGGCGCTGGTGCCGTCCCGGGCGCACCGGCTCGGGGCCCGGCCGCTCGGGGAGCTGCCCCGGGCGCGCCGGTTCGGGGCGTGGCGGTGGGGGGTGGGGTCCGTCGGGGTCCGCGGACCGGCGCCGTTCCCCCGGCCGACGGCGCACCCGCCGACGGCGGGCCCGCGGGCGCGCCGGGGCCCGCCCCCGGCCGTCCACGGCGTGGTGCGGGCCTGCCCGACGGCGGTACGCCGGGTCCGGCCGGGGGCATCGGGTCACCGGGGGCCGTCCCCGGCCCCATCCCGTCGCCGGCGGCCGGCCGCGGCTGCGGGGGCGTCGGCCGCGTGGACTTCGGTCCCCGTACCCATGGCTGTGGGCCCGACGGCGACGCCGAGGGAGTGCCCATGTGCGCCCCGCCCCCTTCCTCGCTCGTGTTTCCGCTGCGCTGGCTCATCTGTTTTCCACCGGTTTGAACTTCTTCGCCCTGAGCTGCGTTTGATCTCTTCGAGCCCGTCGACACCACAACGGCGATGCGGCCCCAGCGGTTCAAAAGATGAGGGGAGGAAGGCGGACACAGATGAGTACCGAGCAACAGAAGAGTCCGATCGCGCTGATCGTCTCGGCCCTCACCGCCCTCGGCGGCGGCTGTCTTGGCCTCCTGGCGGTGGTCCTCGTGACTCCCATAGTGATCATTTTCTGCGGGCTCGGCATCCTGCTCATGCCGATCGTCGTGCTGATCCTGCTGTTCGGGGGTGGCGGTGGGAGCCACCATGACTACGACGACATGGGCGACCAGGCGATCACCGCCTTCCAGGGCGACGGCAAGGGCGCGCTGGCCCCGGACTCCGTCCCCGCGGACCTTCAGGACATCATCGAGACGGCCGGCGGTCAGTGCTCCCAGATCGGCCCGATCGTCATCGCCTCACAGATCGAGTACGCGTCGGGCTTCAACTCCACCATGGTCGGCGCGAACGGCGCGAAGGGCATCTCCCAGCTGCCGCCCGCGATCTTCGACAAGTACGGCAAGGACGACGACGACAACGACAAGACCTCCGCCACGGACAACAAGGACTCGATCATGGCGCAGGCCCGGTACATGTGCGCTCTCGCCGAGGAGAACCAGAAGCGGGTCGACAACAAGACGGCCACCGGCAGCGTGCTGGACCTCACCCTCGCCGCCTACTACCTCGGGATGGACGCGTCCAG
Organism: Streptomyces sp. NPDC056161; assembly: GCF_042268025.1. NCBI lineage: Bacteria > Bacillati > Actinomycetota > Actinomycetes > Kitasatosporales > Streptomycetaceae > Streptomyces > Streptomyces sp. NPDC056161. The sequence continues at coordinate 99,745 of NZ_JBHJUV010000006.1, read as the reverse complement.
CGTGGGAGCGGGCGGGGTGGCGTTGACGAACGACACGCAGGGCTACATCGCCGCCATCCGGGCTCAGTTCGCCAAGTACGGCGGCATCGTCGATATTCCGTACGGGGCGACCCCGAGTGTCACCGACGGCGAATCCTTCGACCCCAGGGCGACGATTCCCCCGCCTCCTCCGCCCACCAGCGACAGCCCGAGCCCCACCCCATGAGGAGGACAGCCATGGCCCGCTTCGATGTGTACATCTCCGACGACGGGCTCGCCGACATCGACGGAGACCCCGTCGTCCCCGAGCCGGACGAGTCCGTGCACGAGGCCGTGCTCGACCAGTTGCAGCGGTACGCGCAGGAGTACGGCACCTCCGTGGAGGCGACCGTGACCGACGGCCCCGGCGACTCCTACTTCGTCCTTGAGGTGGCACCGGACGGCTCCAGCCGCGTACTCATTCCCGAGGACGATGCGATCGAGGACGATGCGATCGAGGGCGACGCGATCGAGGGCCACGCGATCGAGGGGGACTTCGCGGAGGGCGACTTCGCGGAGGACGGCTCGACGGGGGACGGCTCGACGGGGGACGGCGCGATCGAGGGATCCTTCGCGGAGGTGTCCCCCTCCGAGGAGTCCTTCGCCGAGGAAGCCTTCGCCGAGGTGTCCCCCTCTGAGGAAGCCTTCGCGGAGGAGTCCCCCTCCGAGGAAGCCTTCTACGAGGAGTCCTTCGTCGAGGAGGCACCCTCCGCGTACGCCCCGACCGAGGAAGCACTCTCTGCGGGATTTCCCTCTGCGGGATTCCCGTCCGCGGAAATCCTCTCCGCGGAAGCCCCGTTCGCCGAGCCGCTCGCCGCGACCACGGCACCCCCACCACCGGCCCCGGCCCCGGCCCCGGACCCGGTTCCGTACCTGGTCCCGGACGCGGATCTGGAACCGGCCCCGACCGTGTCCGCGGGTCCCGCCCCGGCCCTGCTGGTTGCCAGGGCCCCCGTCCGCACCCCGGTGGCGGCCAGGCGTTCCCCCGCCACCGCCCCGGCGCCCGTCGCACCCCGGACCGCCGAGACCGCCGCCCCCGCACCCACCGCGTTCCCGGTCGACGACGCCGTTTCCGCACCCACCGTGTTCCCGGTCGTCGAGACCGCCGCCGGGCCGACCGCGCCCCCGGTCGCCGAGCGCGTTCCCGAGCCCGCCGTGCCCCCGGCTGCCGAAACCGTCCCCGCCGTCACTGAGCCTCCGGCTGCCGAAATCCCTCCCGCCCTCACCGATCCCACGGCCGTCGAAACCGCTCCCGCGCCCCCGGCCCCCGCCGCTCCGACTCCCGCCCGCGCTCCCGTCTCCGCCCTCGCCGCCGCGATCGGGCGGGCCCGCGCGCAGGCCGCAACGGGTGGGGTGAGTGACGAGGCGGCGGGCGGCGACCGAACCGGCGCCGGCTCCGGCGCCCAGGTCACCGCCTTCGCCTCGGTCTCCGCCGCCGGCACCGGTCTCCCGCCCGAGATCGCCGAACGCATCGGCCGCATCAACGCGTTGTCCGCGATCGGCCGGCTCGACGAGGCGTTCGCAGACGCGACGGCGCTGCGCGAGAGCCTGACCGATGCGGTCGGCGCCGAGCACGCGCACACCCTGGAGGCGCGTTCGGTGGAGGCCTACCTGGCGTACCTGCGCGGCGAGTACCGCGAGGCCACCGTGCTGGCCCTGGCCGTGGCCCGGATCCGCTGCGGCGCCATGGACGAGCGGGCGTCGACGGAGGTGGCGCGGGCGGCGGCGGCCTGGCAACGGCTCGACGACGACGTCGCCGCCCTCGTTCACGGGCGCGAACTGCTGCACATGTGGGACAGGTTGCAGGCGCGCGGCCCACTGCCCTCCGGTCACGCGGAACTCGCCGAGCGGATCCGCGGGCACGTGGAGGAACTTGAGGAGTACGTCTGAGTTACCCCTTGGTTGTACACCCTGCATACTCGCCGGTAAACAGGCTCTCACCTGCGTATCCATCAAGTCGCAGAACGAGTGTCCAACGTACGTGGAACGCCCCTCGCAACACTCCGTTCCCCAGGAGCTCCAGTCTCAGTCCCCGTGGACTGGGACGGACATCCCAAGGAGCAGGAGCACACCATGAACGTGACGGTCATCGGGTCCGCTAGCGCGGTCTCCCCGGAAGAACGGGCGCTTCGTAACCTCTACCTGGAACACGGCCCGGCTCTCTATTCGTATGTGCTGCGGATGCTGGGCGGCGACACCCATCGCACGGAGGACGTCATTCAGGAGACGTTGCTGCGCTGCTGGAACAAGCAGAACCTCGGTGACGACGAGGGCATGGCGATACGCCCCTGGATGTTCCGGGTGGCCCGCAACCTCGTCATAGACGCGCACCGTACGCGGATGGCCCGGCCGACGGAGATCAGCGGAGCCACCTGGCTGACCGAAATGGGCGCCGAGGCCGACGACATAGACCAGATGCTGTCGTCGATGGTGCTGCACGACGCCCTGCAAGCGCTGTCACCGGCACACCGCGACGTGCTCCAGGCGACCTTCTTCGCGGACCACACCACCCAGCAGGCGGCGGACGAACTCGGTGTCCCCCAGGGCACCGTGAAGTCCCGTGTGTACTATGCCCTGCGTAGCCTGCGGTCGGCCCTGGAAGAGCGGGGAATGGACTAGCAGCGCACGCCGGTCAGACTTCGCCGTACCCTTTGATGTCGCCCAGGAAACCGTCGCACCCTTGCACGTTCCCCCGCACGATCACCACCGTGTAGGGACCGAACAGTTCCACCGCCGCCATGTCGTCGGCGGCGCGTGGCAGTTGCTTCACCACCTGGTCGGGCCAGGTGAAGGTCCACTGGTCAAGGCCCTCGGGCAGCACCAGGTAGGTGTCCTCCCCCTTCGGGAAGGTCACGTGGACGACGGTCGGTTCGCCCCCCATGTCCAGGGAGCGGTCGACGCGCACCGTGATGTCCGCCCGGGACAGGTGGCCGCCTCTGCGTTCCAGGGGCCTCGCGGTGATGCCGTAGCCGGCTGCCGAGCGCAGCCGAGTGGTCCCGTCCATCACACAGCCGCCCTGGCGGGGATCGTACTGAAGCGATCCGATCAGCCGGGTGGTGTAGTCGTCCTGCGTCGGTGACGCGCCGGCGGACGGCGCGGACGGGCTCGGGCTCGGGCCCGATGACGGCGTGTGCGACGCGCCGACGGTGCCACGTCCGCCCTTTTCGCCTCCGCCGCCTCCGCCGCCTTCTGTGCCGTCGATCACCTTGACGGCGATCCCTGTCGCCGTCAGCGCCAGGGCCGTGACCGCGCCTCCCACGACGGCCAACCGCCTGCGTCTGTGCCTGTGCCTGTGCCTCGCCGTGGCCGCGGCGGCCGACCCGCGGGCCGACTCCCGGCGCCCGGCACCGATCGGGGGCACCCGGACCCGCCGCCCGCCCGGTTCCGCGACCCGTAGCGCGCTCAGGAACTCCCGCACACCGTCCGGCGCGGGCCGCCGTTCCGGGTCCTTCGACAGGCACGCCCCGACCAGCTCGCGCAGGTGCGGCGGTACGGCGGACAAGTCCGGTTCCAGGTGGATCACCCGGTAGGCCAGAGCCGCGAATTCACCCTGTCCGAACGGGGGCGTGCCGCCGGCCGCGTAGGCCAGTACGGCCCCGAGCGCGAAGACGTCGGTGGCCGGCCCGACCTTTCGGCCCGCCACCTGTTCCGGGGAGAAGTAACCGGGTGTGCCGAGGGGTGCGCCGGTGTGCGTCAGGGAGCTGAAGTCGTGGGCGTGGGCGAGCCCGAAATCGATGATCTTCGGGCCGTCGTCGGCCAGGAGCACGTTGCCCGGCTTCAGGTCCCGGTGGATCAGACCGGCCTCGTGCAGCGCGACCAGTCCGGCCGCCAGTCCCAGGCCGAGGTCGACCACCTGCGCGAGCGGCAGAGCGCCCGCTTGCCGCACCCGTTCGCGCAGCGAGGGGCCCGCCACGTACTCGGTGGCGAGCCAGGGTTCGGCGGCGTCGACGTCGAAGTCCAGCACCCGGACCGCGTGCCGGTCGCTCAGGCGGCTCGCCGCGTCGGCCTCGCGACTGAACCGTCGCCGGAAGTCCGGGTCCTGCGCGTGCTCCGGCCTGATCACCTTGACCGCCACGGGATCGTCCCCGGGCTGCCGGGACGCCAGGTAGACCGTGCCCATGCCACCGCCGCCGAGCCGCGCCATGACCTGGAACGGACCGATCCGCCGCGGATCCCCCGGCTGTAACTTCTCCATGCTCGCCTCCCTCGGGCCCCGAGAGTAGCGAGGATGATCGCGTGTGGGTGACAGATCAGGGAAAGGGCGGATATCGGCCAGGCGGAGTGGCCGGTCACGGGCGGCCCCGACCCCGGCCTGCCCGGCACGTCCGGCCCCGACCCCGGCCTGCCCGGCACGTCCGGCCCCGACCCCGCCCTGCCCGGCACGTCCGGCCCCCACTCCGGCCTGCCCGGCACGTCCGGCCCCCACTCCGGCCTGCCCGGCACGTCCGGCCCCGACCCCGGCCTGCCCGGCACGTCCGGCCCCGCCTGACCGGCCCGCGCCACGTCAAGGCGGTGTCAAGGTCGCCGGGGCCGACGCCAAGGAACCGCTAACGGCCCTCCGGCCGCCCCCAGCAGCGGATTCCCTGGAGGAAACCCCCCTCCCGCGACGGGTGTTGGACAACTGAGCGGAGCGCGTCGGCGGCGATGAGTGACGTACGGCCCGGACGATTGAAGATCTACCTCGGGGCGGCCCCGGGGGTCGGCAAGACCTACCGGATGCTCGACGAGGCGCGGCGTCGCGCCGTCCGCGGAGCGGACGTGGTGGTCGGATTCGCCGAGTGCCACGGACGCCCGCACACGCAGGCGATGCTCGACGGCCTGGAGACGGTTCCCCCGGTGTCCTGCGCCCACCCGGGCGGCCCGTTCCAGGAACTGGACCTGGCCGCGGTCCTGGCCCGCCGCCCGCAGGTGGCGATCGTCGACGAGTTCGCCCACGGCAACGTCCCCGGCGACGGCCGCAACCCCAAGCGCTGGCAGGACATCGAGGAACTCCTCGCGGCCGGCATCGACGTGATGACCGCGCTGAACGTCCAGAACCTGGAGTCCCTGGGCGACGTGGTCGAGAAGATCACCGGGGTGCCGCAGCACGAGACCGTGCCGGACGAGGTCGTACGGCGTGCCGCGCAGATCGAGCTGGTGGACATGCCCCCCGAGGGGCTGCGCCGCCGTATGGCGCACGGCAACATCTACGCCCCCGAGAAGATCGACGCGGCGCTCGCCAGCTACTTCCGGCCCGGCAACCTCACCGCGCTGCGCCAGCTCGCGCTGCTGTGGGTGGCCGACCGGGTCGACGAGGCGCTCCAGGAGTACCGGTCGCAGCACGGCATCGGGCGGGTGTGGGAGACCCGGGAGAGGGTCGTGGTCGCGCTGACCGGCGGCCCGGAGGGCGACACCCTGGTACGGCGGGCCGCCCGCATCGCCGACCGGTCCGCGGGCGGCGACCTGCTCGCCGTGCACGTGGCCCGCAGCACCGGCCTTGCCGCCGGGGTGTCGCACGCGTCGCTGGCCCGGCAGCGCAGGCTCGTCGAGGACCTCGGCGGCAGCTACCACTCGGTGGTCGGTGACGACGTGGCCACCTCCCTGGTGGAGTTCGCGCGGGCCGAGAACGCCACCCAGCTCGTGCTCGGCACCAGCCGCCGCGGCCGGCTGACCCGGCTGCTGACCGCACCGGGCACCGGGGAGACGGTCACCGAACTGTCCGGTGACATCGACGTGCACCGGGTCAGCCACGAGCGGGCCGGCCGCGGCACCCTCCTGCCGTCCCGCCGCCGCACCCTGTCGACGGCCCGGATGATCGCCGGTCCGGTGGCCGGCCTGGTGCTGCCGGTCCTGCTCACCGTCGTCCTCGCCCAGCTGCGCGGCAGCCTGAACCTGACCAGCGAGGCCCTGCTGTTCCTGCTCGCCGTGGTGGGAGTGGCCTGCATAGGCGGTGTCACGTCGGCGGTGATCGCCTCGGTGACGGCGTCCCTGCTGCTGAACTACTGGTTCATCCCACCCATCGGCCATTTCACCCTCGACGATCCGAACGCCCTGCTGGCGCTCCTGGTGTTCGCGATCGTCGCGGCGACCGTGGCCGCGGTGGTCGACCGGTCGCTGCGCCTGTCCCGCCGCTCGGCTCGGGCCACCGCCGAGGCGGAGACCATGTCCTCCCTGGCCGGGAGCATCGTGCGGGGCGAGGCGGCCATCCCCGCGCTGCTGGAGCGCACCCGGGAGACCTTCGGCATGGACTCGGCGGACCTGGTGGACGAGCCCCCCGACGCACCGGGCGCGACGGCCGTGCCCGCCGGTCCGGACGCCTACCTCGTGCTGCACGGCCGTACCCTCTCCTCCTCCGAGCGGCGGGTGCTCGCGGCCTTCGCCGCACACGTCGGCTCCGCGGTCGAGCGCGCCCGGCTCGCCGAGGCGGCGGCCGAGGTGGAGCCGGTCAAGGCCGCCGACCGGCTGCGAACGGCCCTGCTGCGGGCCGTCGGCCACGACCTGCGCACCCCGCTCGCCGCGGGCTGGGCCGCGGTCACCTCGCTGCGCAGCCGGGACGTCGCCTTCTCCGCCCAGGACCGGGAGGAACTCCTCGCCACGGCCGACGCGTCCATGGCCAAGCTGAACCGTCTGGTGGAGAACCTGCTCGATCTCAGCCGCCTGGAGGCCGGCGCCCTGACGCTGAACCTGCGGGCGACCTCGCTGGAGGAGGTGCTGCCCCCGGCGCTGGCGGACGTGGCCGGGGCGGAGGTGGCGGACGTGGAGAAGATCCCACCGGTGCTGGCCGATCCGCCGCTGCTGGAACGGGTCGTCGCCAACCTGGCGGGCAACGCCGCCCGCTACACCCCGCCCGGCCGCAGGGTGCTGGTCACGGCCAGTGCGCTGGCGGGGCGGGTGGAGCTGCGGGTGGTGGACCGGGGACCCGGACTGCCGGCCGACGGCCGGGAACGGATCTTCGAACCCTTCCAGCGCCTCGGCGACACCGACAACACCAGCGGCCTCGGCCTCGGTCTCGCCCTCGCGCGGGGACTGACCGAGGCGATGGACGGCACCCTCACCCCTGAGGACACCCCTGGCGGCGGCCTCACCATGGTCGTGTCGCTGCCGCTCGCGACACGGACGACGGACCCCGCAGCGACCTGGCAGACCACCGAAGGCGCGTGATGCGCCAGGTGCGACGGGGAAGCGGCGGGTGCGGAGCCGTGCGACGGGGAAGCGGCGGGTGCGGAGCCGTGCGACGGGGAAGCGGCGGGTGCGGAGTCGAGTGACTGGTGGTCGGCACGTGCGGAGTCGTACGACGGGCAGTCGCGGACCGCCGTCGGAGGCCGCTACGGGGCCGGATTCGGGCCGGATTCGGGCTGGATATGGGACGGACGCGGGCGGGATATGGGCCGGACGTGGGCCGGATACGGGCCGGATACGGGCCGTCGCCCGGGGATACGAGACGGCCGTGGCCGGGAAGGAACCAGAAAGCCCCCTGCGGGCCCCGGCGCCCACCGGGGACGCACTGGCTGCGACGCACGGCATCGTCTTCGGGAAAGGGAGGTGCCGCTCGTGGGCGGCGAGAACCGGGAAGCGGACAGGGAATACGGATGTCGCAGGATCGAGCGGGACACGGCGGCGACCGGCTGTCCCGTCTCGCGCGGAAGCGACGGCGTCTGGCGGGTGCACGGGTACGACGAAGCCCGTGCCGTCCTGCGCAGCACCACGACCGTGCAGGCCGGTCTGGGTATCCAGATGGTCGAGAAACTCCCGTCGAGCATCCGGCGGCCGGTGCTCTACCGGGACGGACCGGAACATCGCGAACACCGCCGCCAGACCGCCCGGTTCTTCACCCCGCGCCGCGTCGACGAGCACTACCGCGACGTCATGCTCCGTGTCACACAGGCCCAACTCGACCACCTCAGAACGACCCGCCGGGCCGCGCTGTCCGACCTGAGTTTCAACCTGGCGATCGAAGTGGCCTGCGCCGTCATCGGCCTGACCGACAGCCGTCCCGGCATCAAACAGCGGCTGGACCGCTTCTTCCCCGAGAAATTCGGTACGCCCGGACTCACCAGTCTGCACGGCATCTACTGGATGATGCGCCAGAACTCCAACTGGCTGCGCATCTATCTGGGCGACGTGCGTCCCGCCGTACGGGCCCGCCGCCGCAGGCGCCGCGACGACCTCATCTCGCACCTGCTGGACGAGGGCTGCTCGGCCGAGGAGATCCTCGGCGAATGCATCACCTTCGCCGCCGCCGGGATGGTCACCACCCGTGAGTTCATCAGCGCGGCGGCCTGGCACCTGTTCTCCGACGCCGATCTGCTGACGCACTATCAGCAGTCGGACGAGGACGGCAGGCGCGCCGTGCTCAGCGAGATCCTCCGCCTGGAGCCGGTCATCGGCCGCCTCAGCCGCCGCACCACCCAGCCCCTCGACCTGCCTGGCAGCGGCGACGAGACCCTGACGGTACCGGCGGGCGAACGCGTCGACATCCTCATCGACCGCACCAACCTCGACGAACGAGCCGCAGGCCCACGACCGGAACACCTCCGCCCCGGCCGCCCCATGAGCGACGGCACGGGCTCCCCGGGACTGTCCTTCGGCGACGGCCCGCACAAGTGTCCCGGGCTGCACATCGCACTCCTGGAGACGGACATCTTCCTCAGTGGACTGTTCGCCCTGCCCGGATTACGCATGGTGACCCCACCCGACGTCTCCTTCATCGACGACATCGCGAGCTACGAACTCCGCCGTTGCGTCGTGGAGATCGACAGCGCGGCGGCCTGAGCCTGCCGGGGCGGGCGGCACCGCCTGCCCCACCCGAATGAGCACGACGAATGAACGCGACCAATGAACGCGACCAATGAACGCGACGAATGAGTACGACGAATGAGCACGACGAATGAGCACGACGAAGGCGGTCACCTTTGACGGGGCGTGCCCGGCGGCGCCATCCGGGGCGGGCCGGGCACGTCAGAGGTGACGCAGTCCGACCAGCACCCTCTCCATCAGGGTGATGGTCGGGGCACCGCCGTCGTCGATCGCCGCACCATGGATGACGATCATCCCGTGATCCGCCATCTCACCGAGGAGGACCATGGCCACCCCGAGCGGCATCGCGAGCAGCGCCGCCATCTCGGCCACCGATCTCGGTTCCTGGCACAGCGCGAGCGCCGTACGGTAGGGCTCCGGGACGGCGTTGCTGCTCGGTTCGGCAGCGGTGACCAGGGTCTCGACCTCGAAATGGTGGTGCGTCCTGGTCCGGCCGCCCGTCCACACGTAGGCGCGGACCGACGCGGCCGGTGCTTCCCCGTCGGCGTTCCCGGGTTCCCAGGCGGCCGGCCGGTCGTCCGCTCCGGGCGTCCGCCCGAACGGCGCGTCGTTCTCCCCCTCGTGGTGCTGCACGTCCTGCGGCGTGCCACGCGTTCCGGACGTCTTTCGCCTGCGCCGCGCGCTGCCGAAACTGAACGCGTTGAGCACGTCGGCGAAGGTCTGTTCGTCGCCCGTATCCTGATCTCTCCGAGGCCCGGACGGGCCTTCACCGGTGCTCATGTTCTTCTCGTCCGCGCTATCGGGCGGCAGTCTGCCGGGATTGCTGTAGTTCGGTACGCAGTTCCGGAGTCAGCATCTCACCGACCTGGTCGACGAGCACGGACATCTCGTAGGCGATCTGGCCGATTTCGCAGTCCGGCGCCGCCAGGGCCACCATGCACGAGCCGTCCCGGATCGACATCATCAGCATGTTGCCGTGCTCCATCTGGATCACCGTGCTCCGTACGTCCCCGGTATCAGTACAGCGGGCAGCGGCATGGATCAGGCTGATGGCGCCGGCCGCGATGGTGGAGAGTTGCTCGGCACGTTCGTCCGACAGCCGGTCCGACGCGGTGAGCAGCAGCCCGTCGGACGAGATCACCACGATGTGCGCCACATTGGGAACTCGCTCGGTGAAGTTGGTGACCAGCCATCCGAACTGGCTCACCTCCCCGGAGTGGGGTGATGTCATGGCTTCTTCCTGCCCGTCGGCTATGGATTCGGTGTCTGGTCGGGTCGCGCCCGGCGGAGGCCCGCCTGGTAGCTGCTGAGGAAGTTGTGGGCGCGGCCGGCTGCCGAGCCCGTTGTTCCGTCGTCCTCGGCGGGGGGCCGCCCAGCCGGGCGCTCGGCCCGGACCGGCGGATCGGACCGCGTGGCCGGATCGGACCGCGTGGCCGGATCGGATCGCGTGGGCGGAAGCCTTCTGGGCAATCCGGCCTGCGTGAGGCGGGCCTGCTCGTCGGGCTCCGGTGCGGCTTGCCTGGTGGGGCGTCGGACAGGAAGCGGGGGTGCCGGTCGGTCCGTCGGCGGCTTGCGGTCGCCGGGGGTCCCGGGCGCGAACGCCGGGCCGGGCGAGAACGCGGAGCCGGGCTGCCCGGACTGCCCGGACTGCCCGGACGGGCCGGACGGGCCGGTCGGGCCGGACACTGACTTCACCGCCGAGGCGGGCGGTACCGCGCCCGCCGCGCCGTTCCCGTCACCCGGAGCGGCCGTCGCCGATGCGCACCCGGCCTCCGCGAACCACTGGCGGCCGACGGAGTCCGGGGACTCCCGGGTGGCACCCTCGTCGACCGGGGCGGCCCCGGCCCCTCGGGCAGCGCCGGTGAGGGGTCGCCGGGGGAGCGGCGCCGTCCTGCCGTCGTCCGTTCGGCTGCCGTTGGCTCGCCGGGGGAGCGGCGTCGTCCTGCCGTCGTCCGTTCGGCCGCCGTCGGCCGACCGGGGGAGCGGCGCCGTCCTGCCGTCGTCCGTTCGGCTGCCGTTGGCTCGCCGGGGGAGCGGCGTCGTCCTGCCGCCGTCCGTTCGGCCGCCGTCGGCCGACCAGGGGAGCGGCGCCGTCCCGCCGTCGTCCGTTCGGCTGCCGTTGGCTCGCCGGGGGAGGGGGGCCGTCCTGCCGTCGTCCGTTCGGCCGCCGTCGGCCGACCAGGGGAGCGGCGCCGTCCCGCCGCCGTCCGCTCGGCTGCCGTTCGCCCGGCCCGGAACGCCGGCCGCGGTCGGCTGCGGGGCCAGGGCGCCCGGCTGGTCCGTGCGGGCCGGCACCTGCGCGGTGACCAGCGTGGCCGCGATATGAACCCGGACCCGCAGTCCCCTGCGGTCCGGCTGCGAGATCAGGCTGACGGCGATGCCGTGCCGCTGGGCCAGACGACCGACCACGGACAGCCCCAGTTGCCGGGACACGGGCGCGTCCGTGGCGACTTCCGCTGCCACGCGCTGGTTGGCCATGGCCAGGTCGCGCTCGCTCATCCCGATTCCCTCGTCCTGGATCTCGATCAACACCGAGCCGTCGGACATCTGGGTACCGCCGATGAGCACCTGGGTGTGCGGCGGGGAGAACGCCGTGGCGTTGTCGAGCAGTTCGGCGACGAGCCGGCCCAGGTCACCGGCCGCGTACCCGATCACGTCGACGGGAGGGCTGGGCTGCACGGTGACGCGCTGGTAGCGCTCGATCTCGGAGACGGCACCCCGCAGCACGGTGTCCAGCGCCGCTCGCTGATGGAACGAGCGCACCAGCGTGCTGCCGCACAGGATCATCATGTTCTCGTTGTTGCGCCGCATGCGCGTCGCCAGGTGATCGAGCGTGAAGAGGCTGGCCAGTTGGTCCGGGTCCTCTTCGCGCCGCTCCAACTGTTCCATCAGCAGCAGCAGGCGGTCCACCAGGCTCTGGCTGCGCCGGGAGAGGTTGACCAGGGTGTTCCTGAGGTCACCGCGCAGCCCGGCCTGCTCCGCGGCCAGGCGCACGGCCTGCGCGTGCACCGTGTCGAACGCCCTGGCGAGCTGGCCGAACTCCTCCGTGCTGTGCACCGGTACGACGTCGATCGCGGCCTTCGCCACCTGCCCCTCGCGCATGCTCGCGACCGCCGCGGGCAGCCGGTGCTCCGCCACGTCGAGCGCCGTCGTCCGCAGGACGGCCAGCGACCGCAGCAGATCCCGGCCGATCGCGAGACCGATGGCAAGGGCGAGCAGCAGTACGGCGAAGACGGTGACGGACGCCAGGCCCGCGCGGGTGCTCGACTGGTCCTGCAACCTGGCCGACGTCGTGCGCAACGTGCGGGTGAGGTCGTCTCCCACCTTGCCGACGAGCATGCCGGTGGTTTCCGAGTCGTGGTTCCACTCCTCGGCCGAGGCCGGCAGCGAGGTGGCGGCATTCTGCGGTGCGTCCGACCCGGGGGCCGCGGCCAGCGCGGCGCTCACCGCTCGTGCCCGCCTGCTGACGGCCGAGCCGGTGACCGTCCGCTGGTAGTCGTTCAGCTCCGCGGTGGTGGCCACGGTCCGGAAGTCGGCGAGCCCGTCCTGCAACCGGACGCCGGACTCCTGCAAGGCTTTGCCCAGCGTCGGGGTGATCGAACGGCCCTGGCTGACCGCCTCCAGCAGCATCACGTGCTGGAGGTGGATCTGCTCCTCGACCGTCTCCAGGTCGTACAACGTGGTTGCCGACCTGGACAGCTGGGAAGCGCTGAGCGGGCTGAAAAGCGCTTCGTCGAGATTGAGCAGCCCCTTGATGATCGTGCTGTAGTCGTTGAGCGCGGTCCAGGAAGTGATGCGGCCGGACGTCACCTGCGTACGCAGGGCGGGCAGCCGGGTCAGGAGGCTGCTGGCGTCCCGGTAGCGGTTCGCCGCGACACCCCGGAGGGAGACTTCCTGGTTCCTGGTGCTGGTGACGGCGGCCTGCGCGCGGTCGACGCGCCGCGTCTGCTCCCGCAGGGCGGAGGGGGCGAGGGGGACGCTGTCGCCCAGCCGCTCCACGGACATGGTGCGTTCCATCTGCAGGGCCCCCAGCAGGGACCGCAGCTCGCCACGCATCTTGACCAGCTTCTGCATGTCCGCGTAGGAGTTGGCCTGCGCGACGTCACGCTGGATCTGGATGACGCCCAGGGCGACGGCGAGCAAGGCCGGCACGATCAGCACGGCCCCGAGCTTCACCAGCAGCCGCCAGTTCCGCCACTGCACGAGCGGGGCCCACCACGATGGCCGAACCGGACGCGTGACCGCGTGCCTCGCCGCGGTCACGAGCTGAGCTCCGCGGTCGGAACAGCTTGCTCACAGGGACCTATCACTGTGCCGTTTCTCCTGGGTTTCCCCTGAACAGGATGTGGAATGCCCGGCGGTAAAGGGCGGTGCCGACGAGGTGGCGCAGCTACCCGCGGTCACGCCACGGTGCCCGACCCCAGGAGCGGGCATATGCCCGGCCGTGGAGAAGCACCTCTGGAGCCAAAGGAAGGTTCAGCCAAGGGGGCCCAGTCGGCCTGGCTACGTGAGGGGCGCGCCCTGGGAAATCCATTGACTGCTTTACCTCCCCCTTCTCGGGGCCGACCCGTTGCCCGCCCATTATGTGTCCGCTCGCCAAGTAGTGGACAGCACGGGCGAGTTCAGAGCAGCCAACGGAACGGTAAAAATGCTGCCGCCACTCTACCCCGGGCCCCGGCGAGTGATTCCGTACGCACAGGTTCGCCTTACTCGGCGAGCCGACGAGCCACACCACGAGTCCAAATTCCCAATGGTAAATAAACAACAAACGGAAGGTCAAGCCTCCTTCAATTCGCCACTGTTCTGGGTCTCAGGTGGCCAAATGGCGCAGAACTCGCGGGCGCCTCACGGGTGTCGTGTAGATTTTGCGAGCACCGTGTGCACGGTGGGCCGGTGTTTGACGGCGTGCGGCATCTCACTACACTTTCCACCGCTCAACAGGCCACGGCTCACCTCTTCTCATCTCCCGCTCCGGGAGCGCCGGTTGGCCGTCCCGTCCGGATACCCCAGGAGGGGAACGTGACCAAACCGGTATGGTCGCCGACCGCCGATACTTCCGAGCGGCCCGCCGGACCGAAGTTCATCGACCCCCGTGCCGAAGCCGAGCCCGACTACCACGCGATTCAGCAGAGCCCCGAGTTCTCGCGGCTGCGCAGACGACTTCGGCTGTTCATCATTCCGATGAGCATGGCCTTCTTCTTCTGGTACATGGCGTTCGCTGTTCTCTCCGCCTACGCCCACGCGTTCATGAGTCACAAACTGGTGGGTGAAATCAACACCGGCACCGTCCTGGGCCTGATGCAGTTCGCGTCCACCGTCGTGATCGTCCTGTCGTACCAGCGTTTCGCCCGGAAGAAGCTTGATCCGGAGGTGCAGAGGATCAACGAACTAGCAGGAGTCGGCAAGGAATGACAGCACAGCTCGCGGCCCCGGCGATCGGTAGTCCCACGCTCAACCTGAGCGTGTTCCTGATATTTGTCTTCATCACTCTTTTCATCGTCTACAAGGTCACCAACAGAAATCAGTCGACGGCCGACTACTATGCCGCGGGCAGCGCCTTCACCGGTATGCAGAACGGCATCGCGATGTCCGGTGACTTCCTCTCCGCCGCTTCCTTCCTGGGTATTTCCGGAGCGATCGCGGTCCACGGGTACGACGGATTCCTCTACTCCGTCGGATGGCTCGTCGCCTGGCTGGTCGCCCTCCTGCTCATCGGCGAGCGGGTCCGCAACACCGGGCGATTCACCATGGGTGACGTGATGGCCTTCCGGATGAGGCAGCGCCCGGTGCGGGCCGCGGCGGCCAACGCCACCCTCGTGATCACCTTCTTCTACATGCTCGCCCAGATGGCCGGCGCCGGCGGGCTGATGGCCCTGCTGCTGAACGTGCACACCCGGGGCGGTCAGGCGCTCCTCATCACGGGCGTGGGGATCGTCATGGTCTTCTACGTCCTGGTGGGCGGGATGAAGGGCACCACCTGGGTGCAGATCATCAAGGCCGGACTGCTCCTGGTCACGGTGACCTTCATCAGCGTGTTCCTCATCGGAAAGTTCGGATTCAATTTCTCCGGACTTCTGGAACAGGCCGCGCAGAACAGCCCGTTGGGCGAAAAACTGCTTCAGCCGGGCAGCTCGTACGGCACGGACGGGACGAGCCAACTCGACTTCGTCTCACTCGCTCTTTCGCTGGTTCTGGGCATCTCCAGCCTGCCGCACGTACTGATGCGCGTCTACACCGTGCCCACTGCAAAGGAGGCACGCAGTTCGGTGGTGTGGTGCTCCTGGTCGATGTTCATTTTCTACCTGGGAATCCTGGTCGTCGGTTACAGCGCCACGGCCCTGGTCGGTTCCGACACCATTGTCCACGCCCCGGGCGGCGAGAACTCCGCGGCGCCTCTGCTCGCTTTCCACATCGGTGGAGTCGTACTCCTGGGAATCGTCTCGGCGGTGGCCTTCGCGACGATCCTGGCGGTCGTGGCCGGCCTGACCCTGGCAGCTTCGGCTTCCTTCGCCCACGACGTCTACGCCAACGTGCTTCGACGCGGGAAGGCCGATCCCCGGTCCGAGATCCGGGTCGCCCGCCTGACCGCGCTCGTGATCGGTTTCCTGGCCATCATCGGCGGCATCGTGGCCGACGGTCAGAACGTCGCCTTCCTCGTGTCGCTGGCCCTGGCGCTCGCCGCCTCCGCCAACCTGCCGACACTGCTCTACACGCTGTACTGGAAACGCTTCAACACCTCGGGAACGCTGTGGAGCATCTACGGCGGCCTGGTGTCCTGCCTCGTCCTCATTCTCTTCTCACCGGCGGTCTCGGGCGGCCCCACGTCGATCATCAGGACGGTCGACTTCCACTGGTTCCCGCTGACCAACCCGGGCGTCGTGTCGATTCCGCTCTCCTTCCTGTGCGGATACCTCGGCACCGTGTTCAGCAGGCACCCCGCGGACCCGGACAAGCACGCGGAGATGGAAGTCCGCGCGCTGACCGGGATCGGTGCCGATCTGTAGCCGACGGCGGCCATCCACGCCCCCAGGCTCCAACTCGTCCCGGACCGCCCGCACCCTCTCTCCGGACCGGCTGCGCGTCATGTCCTCCGCTCTCCTGGGAGAGGAAGGCGATGACGCGCGGCGTCCGCTCGGCCCGGCCGGTGAAGACGCCGCCCGCAAGGCCGACAGGGCCCCAAGTCCTCAAGTCCCCGACCGGAACTTGTCGATTTCTCGGCCGGTACCTATCGAGCCGGGCCGAGCTGATCGCGGCGACCCACGACCAGGCTGCGCCAGCGTTCGCGGGTCCGGCAGCCCGCTCATGCCTGTACGTCAGTGGGAGGCACCACCGTCGAAGGCGTTACGGATGTCGATCAGGGGCCGCCCGAAGACCGTAATTGGTTCCGAGCACTGACGCGATTCACAGCAACTACTCTTGTCCGCCGTGTACTTTGTGATGCAAAGCAAGTCGGGCGGGCGGCGGGATCGGAGGTCCGCCCACCGGCGTCGGCGCAGCGCGACCGCAAGGGGGACATCGTGGTGACACCGCCATTCAGCAGCGCGGGATTCGAACCGAGGGCGCAGGCGGCCGGCCTGCTGGCGGCAACAGAAGACCTCCGGGCCAGGACTCGCGCGCAGATGAACGGCTCGCGGGTCTCCCTGCTCGGCTTCGGCCTTCTCACGCTGGCCGCCGCACCGGTTGCCCGATATGGCTTCAATTTCGGGGCCCACGGCCGCTACATCGGGTCCTATCCGGCCTTCGCCTACGCCGAACTGACTGGACTGTGCGTCGTCCATGAACCGGGAACCCCCTGTGTGAGGGGCGAGTTCGACGGCGCCGTGCTGCGGTTCACGGCCTGGGGCGTGTGGTTCGCGCTCCTCCCCCTGGCATGGTTCGTCTTCGCGCGCTCGTACCGGCTGCGCGGTGAGGCCCGGGGCATCGTCCCCCGCCGCGCCGTGTGGACCCGCACGACCGCCATAGCGACCGCAACGATCACGACAGCCCTGATGGCCTTGTTGTTCGGCGGCAACCAGCCATGGGAAGCCGTGCTGCTGGAGAACCGCTACGCCTCCCCGTGGTACCTCGTCGGCATCGGACTCCTCGCCCTCGGAATGTCCGAACGCAACTGGATCACCGCAGCAGCCGGCACCTTGCATGCCCTGCTGCTCACCGGCTATCTCGGGGCCTCTTGGGGCAGTGGCTTG
This sequence comes from Streptomyces sp. NPDC056161, assembly GCF_042268025.1. Lineage (NCBI taxonomy): Bacteria > Bacillati > Actinomycetota > Actinomycetes > Kitasatosporales > Streptomycetaceae > Streptomyces > Streptomyces sp. NPDC056161. The sequence continues at coordinate 82,805 of NZ_JBHJUV010000006.1, read as the reverse complement.
CTCCCCTGGCAGCACCCCGCGCACCCCGGCTGGACCGACGGACCGCAGGCCAAGGCGCTGCTGCTCGCGGCCATCCTGCTCCTCGCGGGTATGGCCGAGTGGATGGCAGCCCGTCATCGAGCCACGCCCGGCGCCGCTGATGCGGGTACGGTTGCACCATGAGAGTCGAGGACTCGACCGCTGCGTGGGATGAACAAGAAGCACTCCATCCGACCCAGTCGCTGAACGACACCGTCCACCAGCGTGTACGACTCGGCATCCTCACCATCGCCCGAGAAGCCGATCGAGTCGAGTTCAGCTTCCTGAAGAAGCAACTGGCCGTCACTGACGGGAATCTCTCCCGGCACCTCAAGGTGCTGGAAGACTCGGATCTGATCACCATGGAGAAGGGCTATGCCGGTCGGCGGCCCCGAACGTGGATTGCTCTCACCCGCGCGGGCGCGCAGGCACTGGACGCCGAACTCCGTGCCCTTCGCGCACTCGTCCTTCGCCTGGAAACTCCCCGCCCCGCGCCCGGCCCACCCGAGACCTGATAAACGGTGGAGCGCGTCCGACCCCTCGGCCTACCTGGACCTTGGCGCCCTTGCCGGTCCCCTGCGCTCGCCCGCTCAACAGCGCTGCCTCCTGTCCCCCTGAGATGGCTTCACCGCAGGACGCAACACCGGCACCACCGGGCCCTTCGGCTGGGCGTAGCGTTTCCCGTACCTCCCGGATGCGGACCGGATGGAGGCGGAGCCCCTCGTGGTACGTGGCCGACCGGCCGCAATGGCGAAGGGCGCCCGGCGAGTCGGCAGTTTCTAGGGGTCGTTGCAACACGTGGTTGTGTTGATCAGGCCGCGAGCAGTTCATGCAGGCGGTCGGCTGGGGTTTCCCAGCCGAGCGTTTTGCGTGGGCGGCGGTTGAGCTGGTCGGCGACGGCGGCTAGGCGAAGGTCAGGGAGGGAAAGTGGCGGGACCCGAACGCCGGGAAGGTGACGTTCGGCGAGTACGTGAACCGCTGGTACGAGGCGCAGGAACTCGCGGCCTCCACGATGCGGAACTACAAGCGGCACATCGAGGAGCACCTTCTCCCGGCGTTCGAGGAGAAGTCGAGCGCGGACATCGATCGCGCGGACATCGCGAGCTGGGAGAAGAAGGAGCGTGAGCTTTCCTACGCCGCGTCGAGCATCAAGACGTGGCGAGGGACGCTCCATACGATCCTTTCCGATGCGGTCGAGGAAGGGCTCCGCGACGCGAACCCGGCGACGAAGCGCAGGGGACGCGGAAAGCGTGCGGGAAGGTCGCGCAACCGCGCTCCGGAGAAGGCGGTGACGGATGCCCGCGGCATCCTGCTCATCGCCGAGCGAGCCGCTCTCCTGGCGGGGCGCGACGACGAGTTCGTGGCGATGACCCTCAAGGGCTACACCGGCATGCGCTGGGGCGAGATCGTGGGCCTGGAGAAAGGGTTCGTGCGCGCGCAGACGATCCGGGTCGAGTGGCAGCTCTACGAACTCGATTCCGGGGAGTTGCACCGATGCCCACCCAAGGAGGACTCGTACCGGGACATCGACGTGATGCCGTGGCTGCTCGATCTGATCGCGGGGCACATCGCTCGCACCAAGCCTCAGCCGTGCCCCTGCCACGGGCTCACGTACGTTTTCCGCGGCCTTCGCGACTCCAACCACTCCGTGCGCCAGACCGGGCCGAAGCTCGTGGACGTGGCCCGTCTGGCAGGAGTGTCCACGGGCACCGTGTCCAACGTGCTCAACCGGCCGGAGGCGGTCACGGCAGAGACCCGGGTCAAGGTCGTCACTGCAATGTCGGACCTCGGTTATGTACGCAGCGGACCCGCCGACGCTCCGGCGCCGCACTGGAGGCGCAACGGGTTTGCCACGTGGCTGTTCCAACCTGCCGCCACGGGTTGGTATCCGAAGAAGGCGCCGCAGGAAGCGCGTCCGGTACCGGTGAGTGCAGGACCGTGGCCGGGGCTGCCTGTCCGCGGCCGGAACGCATCCGGACGGGCTGAGGCGTCCTGGCTCCCGATCGCCAAGGGCCTCACTCCGCACGGGCTCCGGCACACTCACAAGACCGTCATGGAGGACATGGGGACACCACCGAAGCTCATGGACGAGCGTCTCGGACACGAGGACAGCTCCGTACAGGCCCGGTACACGCACATCACGGCAGGCATGCGCCGGCGCCTCCTGGAGGGGCTCACCGAGCAGTGGGAGGAGGCGCTCGATGCGAGGCTGGCTCTGGACCCGCGTTCGGCAGTCGGTGCGCTCGACGAGATGCTGAGGGCGCGCGGAGTGCGCCAGCGGTAGGCACGAACAAGGGGCTGTCCTCCCGAGGACAGCCCCTTTTTTTCGTTGTGCGGCCGAGGCGGAGCCGAATCGGAGCGGATCCCGCGTGGGGGTCGCTCACTTGCCGGGGAGTGGTGACTCACTCCCGGTCCACTCCCCGGGGAGTGGGATTTCCATGATCCACTCCCCGCTCACTCCCCGATGGGCTTCGGAGACGAATCAGGCCCGGTTTCCTCAGAAGGAAACCGAGCCTGACCTGGTGTTACAGCTGTCGGGGTGGCGGGATTTGAACCCACGACCTCTTCGTCCCGAACGAAGCGCGCTGCCAAGCTGCGCTACACCCCGATGTCACTGCCTGTCGCGGTGACGTCGTTTACTTTAGCCCACTGGTGGCCGGAGACGAAATCCGATTCTGCCCTGGCGGCGGATCGGGTTCGGGCGGGTGTGGTCCAGGGCGACCAGCAGGACCGCCAGGGCGTAGACGCAGAGGCCGACGAGCAGGGCGTTGGCGAGGACGCCCCGGTAGCCGTGCTGGTCGACGTCCAGGAAGGAATAGAGGTAGCGGCCCGTGGTGCCGGGGGTGAGAAGTTCGGCTCGGCTCAGGTGGAAGGCCAGGTAGGCCAGGGGGTAGAGGAGCCAGGTGGCGGTCTGGCGGAGGTGCAGGCGGCCGGGTGCGGTGAGCAGGAGCCAGTCCAGGAGCGCGGCGGCCGGGGTCACGGTGTGGAGGAGTTGGAGGGCTGTCCACTGGCCGTGCCAGGCGGTGGGCGGTGTCGTCGCGTCCGTCATCGAGAACGGGGGCGTCGTGTGCCCGAGGAGCAGGTGGTAGACGAGGCCCGTGGTCAGGATGTACAGCAGCGCGGCGCCTGTGAGGGCTGACGGGAGGGGGTGGCGTGCCGCCCACGCTCGGTGCGCGGAGAGTGCCATGACCACGGCAAGGAAGGCGTTGCTCTGAACGCTGAAGTAGCTCAGGGTGCGGGCGGGGGAGCCGAGCAGCAGTTCCAGCGTGACGCCCGCGGTGGCCGCGAGGGCGACGAAGAGTCGGTATCGCGCCGCCAGCGGGCGGCGGACCGGGGCCACCACTGCCGTGGCCGGGACATGCGAGGGCATCAGTACGGGTGTGCCCGGGACCGCGGGCAGGTCCGGGATGTCCCTGGGTATGGGGGCCGTCATGCCCATTACGCTAAGCGGAATGGGTGAAATGGGCGATATGGGATGAGCTGGGCGGGTTATTTCTTGAGTGGGTTAATTCCAATGGGCTAGTTCCATTGGATTAGCCGCAGTGGCTTAGCTCCGGTGGCCTAGCACCGGTGGCTTGGCGCCGGTGGATTAAGTTCTGGTGGGGTGCCAGTTCCAGGGATTGGTTGCGAGGGGGTGGGTCTCGGTCGGTCGGTTGCTCGGGTGGGGCGTGTCGCCCGTCCGTGCGTTCGTTACTCCCGGCCGACCAAGGTCAGCAGCGTCGCCTCCGGCGGGCACGCGAACCGTACCGGCGTGTAGCGGTTGGTGCCGCAGCCCGCGGAGACGTGCAGATAGGCGGTACGGCCCTCCGCGGTGTGCGTGGACAGGCCCTTCACCCGGTCCGTGTCCAGGTCGCAGTTGGTGACCAGGGCGCCGTAGAAGGGGATGCAGAGCTGGCCGCCGTGCGTGTGGCCGGCCAGGACCAGGGGGTAGGCGTCCGCCGTGTACGCGTCCAGGACACGCAGGTACGGGGCGTGCACCACGCCCATCGAGAAGTCCGCGCCGCTCGACGGCCCGCCGGCCACGTGCGCGTAGCGGTCGCGTTTGATGTGCGGGTCGTCCAGGCCGGTCATCTCCACCGAGACGCCCTCGATCTTCAGCACGCCCCGGGTGTTCGTCAGGTTGAGCCAGCCCGCCGCGTCGAAGCCGTCCCGCAGTTCCTCCCACGGGTTGTGGATCGCGCCCACGACCGGCGGATTGCCGTTCAGACCGTGGCGGCCGCCGGCCTTCTCCAGCAAGTAGCGGGCGGGATTGCGGAGTTTGGGGCCGTAGTAGTCGTTGGAACCGAAGACGTACGCGCCCGGGAACTCCATCAGGGGGCCCAGCGCGTCCAGTGCCTCCGGGACGCCCTCCGGGTCGGACAGGTTGTCGCCCGTGTTGATCACGAAGTCGGGGCGCAGACCCGCCAGCGAGCGCAGCCAGCGCTGCTTCTTGCGCTGACCGCTCACCATGTGGATGTCGGAGACCTGGAGCACGCGCAGCGGCCGCATGCCCGGCGGCAGAACCGGGATCGTCACCCGTCGGAGTCGGAAGGAGCGGACCTCGAACGCCGCCGCGTAGGCCACACCGGCGGCGCCTGCCGCCATGATTCCCAGGGGTACTCCGTATAGCGCGCGCATATGACCATCGTGTCAGAACCCGGAGGTCCCCACAGACCGCGGGCGCCCCCGGAAATCGACGGGCGGCCGGGCTTGCGCACCTGCGACAATCGGATCCATGACCACCACGCTCAAGTCGAAGCTGCACGACGACCTCAACGCCGCGATCAAGAAGCGTGACGAGCTGCGCTCCTCGACGTTGCGGCTGACGCTCGCCGCGATCACCAAGGAGGAGGTCGCGGGCAAGGAGAAGCGTGAGCTGTCCGACGACGAGGTCCTGAAGGTGATCACCAAGGAGGCCAAGAAGCGCCGGGAGGCGGCCGAGGCTTTCGCGCAGGGTGGTCGGGCCGAGCAGGCCGAGCGGGAGAAGGCGGAGGGCGTGGTGCTCGCCGCGTACCTGCCCCAGCAGCTGTCCGACGAGGAGCTGAACGAGATCGTCGCCCAGGCCGTGGCGGAGGCGAAGGCCGCCGGTGCGGAGGGGCCGCGGGCCATGGGCGCCGTGATGAAGATCGTGAACCCGAAGGTGGCAGGTCAGGCCGAGGGCGGCCGGGTCGCCGCCGTGGTCAAGAAGCTGCTCCAGGGCTGAGCGGGGACCTTGTTTTCGCGGTGATCGCCGGGCCTCGCGGTGACCGGCCCGCCGGGTTCGGACGGGCCGTGGTCGGGATTCCCGATCCGACGGGACGGCCGGGGAGGACTCGGGCACCGGGAAGGGCTCGGGCCAGGGCTCGGGGCCTGGGATCCGGGCGTAGGGGGCTCCCGTGACCCGCTGGGTCTTCCGGAGCCGCTGGGTCCTCCGGCTCATCCACCGGCTCGACCCCCTCCTCAACCAGCCGCTCAACGGGCACCCGGGCAGCAAAACGGGGCCGCACCCTCTTCAGGGTGCGGCCCCGCCGCGTTGTCTCTCCAGGACCAGGATCAGCACCAGGACCAGGATCAGGACCAGGATCAGGACCGGCCGGGACCGGGACGGGAGCGCTCGCGCCTCCGCCCGCCGTGCCCCGCACTCAGCCGGGCTCAGCCGGGCTCAGCCCCGCGGGCGCCCGTTCCGCCCGCCGTTGCCCTGCCCCTGGATGAAGTTGCCGGGGAAGGAGAACGTGGGATTCGGGTTCGTGCCGCCGTTGTCGCCGCCGCCGGGGAGGCCGCCGTTGTCGCCGCCGCCGTTGTCCCCGCGGCCGTTTCCGTCGCCCCGGCCGTGGCCGTTCCCGTTGTTGTCGCCGTTGTCGTCCGGGATGTCGACCAGGTTGAAGTTCTGGACGGGCTTGCCTTGCAGGGCGCCGGTCATGGCGTCCTTCCAGATCGGGCCCGGGACCTCACCACCGTAGACCAGCGGGCGGTAGACGCCGCCGATGCTGATGTTCTTCATCTCGACGTTCTGCTGGGGGCTGCCGACCCAGACCGCGCCGGACAGGTTCGGGGTGTAGCCGACGAACCAGGCGTTCTTGCGCTCGTCCGTCGTACCCGTCTTGCCGGCGCTCTCGCGGTCCGTGAGGCCGGCCTCCTTGCCGGTACCGGAGTCGACCACGCCGCGCAGCAGGGTGTTGACCGTGTCGGCGGTCTTCTGGTTCATCGCGCGCGTGCAGGTCGATTTCGGTACGGGGAGCGACTTCTGCTCGTTGCCGATCTTCTGGCTGATCGACTCGATGGCGATCGGCGTGCAGTACGTGCCGTCGGAGGCGAAGGCGGCGTACGCGCTCGCCATGGTCAGCGGGGACAGGCCCACCGAGCCGAGGGCGATGGCGGGCTGCTCGGGCAGCTTGTCGCCGTTGCCCTGGACCACGTGCAGCGAGTCGGTCATGTTCACCACCGGGCACAGCCCGATGTCGGAGATCAGCTGGACGAAGTACGTGTTGACCGACTTGGCCATCGCGTCCTTCATCCGGAACGGGCCGACCTCGGACTTGTTCTCGTTCTCGACGGTCTCGCCCTTGGTGTTGACGTAGGGCTGGCTCTCGCACCGCTGCACCGGGCTCGGGTACTTCATCTTGTACGGCGACGAGTACTCCTGCGTGGCCGGCTTGCCGCCCTCGACCGCCGCCGCGGCCACGAACGGCTTGAAGGTCGAACCGGTCGGGAAGCCGTAGTTCGACCCGCCCATGTCGCGGTCGACCGAGTAGTTGTACTCGGTCTCGTTCTTCCCGTAGCCGTACGGCCTGGACTGGCCCATGCCGAGGATCTTGCCGGTGCCGGGTTGAACCAGGGTGGCGGCCGCGGCGACCTTGTCCGACTGGTTGACGTGGTCCTTGAGCGAGGTCTGGACCGACTCCTGGGCCTGCGGGTCGAGGGTCGTACGGATCGTCAGGCCGCCGCGGTTCCAGATCTTGGCGCGGTCCTCCTTGGTCTTGCCGAAGACCGGGTCGCTCAGGAAGACGTTCTCGACGTACTTGCAGAAGAAACTGGCGCCCTTGACCGCGGTGATGCAGCCGTTCTTCGGCTGGCTGACGTGCAGGCCGAGCGGGGCCTTCATCGCCTTGTCGGCCTCCTGCCGGGAGATGTCGCCGACCTCGGCCATCCGCTGGAGCACGGTGTTGCGCCGCTTGGTGGCCTCGGCCTCGTCGTTGACCGGGTCGTAGCGGCTCGGGGACTGCACGATGCCCGCGAGGAGCGCCGACTCCTGGAGGTTGAGGTCCTTGGCGTGCTTGGAGAAGTACCGCTCGGAGGCCGCCTCGACGCCGTACGCCTGCTCGCCGAAGAACGTGATGTTCAGGTAGTTCTCAAGGATCTTCTTCTTGCCCAGCTTCTCTTCGAGCTGAATGGCGTACTTCAGTTCCTTGATCTTGCGGCCCAGCGTCTGCTGCGTGGCCTGGGCGACCTTCGTCGGGTCGTCGCCGGCCTCCTCGATGAAGTAGTTCTTCACGAGTTGCTGGGTGAGGGTGGAGGCGCCCTGGGCGACCCCGCCGCTCTGCGCGTTCTTGTTCACGGCGCGCAGCACGCCCTTCAGGTCGATCGCGCCGTGCTGGTAGAAGCGGGAGTCCTCGATCGCGACGATCGCCTTCTGCATGTACGGCGAGATGTCCTTGATGTCCACCACCGTGCGGTCGCGGGAGTAGACCGTGGCGATCTGCTGACCCTGGTTGTCCAGGATCGTGGTCCGCTGACTGAGCTGGGGGCTCTTGAGATTGTCCGGGATCTCGTCGAATCCCTTGACCGAGCCCTTGGCCGCGAGGCCCAGCGCGCCTGCCGCGGGCAGCGCGATGCCGGCCATGACGGCTCCCGCGAGGACACTGACACCGAGGAACTTGGCGGCCTGCTGCGTTGGCGACAGACCACCGCCCGAGCGCTTCTTTGGCATGGGGGCAGCCTACGTTCTCATTCGCCGGACACGCGTACATGCCTTGGCCTAAGCTGCTCTCAACTGTCACAGCAGCGCGGTCACGTATCAATACGTCCGGCGACCCCGAATCGTTCCGGACCTTCTCGGCTTTGTTCGACGGGCTCCTCCGCCGGGTGTGTCGAGGCATGTTGAGGGCGTGTCCGAATCCGCCTCGTGTGTCACCTGGTGTCCGATGTGGCGCACCATAGCTGTCCCGTTTTGTCGGCGTGATCACCTATGTCGTCAGCTCACTCCCGCGGGTGATCTGCCGCTTACCCATAGTCCGTTCGGGCCATCCAAGATTGGGCCCGAAGGGGGTGTTGCGCTGTGTCCGCCTTCCGTAACGTCCTCAACTGGCGGCGGTGAATATGCCGCTGCCGCCGTGGGGGAGCCTCGATTCGGGAGAGGACGGCGCCGGTATGGGCTGGGTAACCGACTGGAGTGCGCAGGCTGCCTGCCGCACTACCGATCCGGATGAACTGTTCGTTCAGGGAGCAGCGCAGAACAGGGCCAAGGCGGTGTGCACCGGATGTCCGGTACGCACCGAATGCCTGGCGGATGCGCTGGACAATCGCGTGGAATTCGGGGTGTGGGGAGGCATGACGGAGCGCGAGCGCCGCGCGCTGCTGCGCAGGCGGCCCACCGTGACCTCGTGGCGTCGGCTCCTGGAGACCGCGCGTTCGGAGTACGAACGGGGGACCGGGATCGTGCCCCTCGACAGCGACGAGGTGTACGAGAACTACGCGGCGGTCGGCTGAGGGCGTTACGCCGCCGGGTCGCTCCGCACGCGCACCCGCCGCACGCTCACTCGTCGTCAGCGCGTGTTTCGGGCAGCTCCGGCCGCTTGGCCGCGAGCCGGTCGCCGATGTCCCGCAGCCCCACGAGGTCGTGCACGTCTCCGGGGAGCGCCGCCACTTCCACCACGGCCACCTCGGGATGGCGTGCGGCGAAGCGGTCACGCGTGCGCTGCTCGCGGGAGAGCAGTTGCATGCGGTCGGCGTGCAGTCTCAGCAGACCCGCGGTCAGCTGGTCGACGTCCGGTTCCGCGCCCGGGGAGCGGGGCTCGGACGCGGGGGCTGAGGGGGCAACGGGGGGAACAGCGGGGGGAACAGCGGGGGAATCTGAACTGCCGTACGTGTCGGGAGAGTTACGAAGTCCAGCTTTCCCGTCCCCCTGATCCACAATGCGGGGATCTTCAAGATTTTCCGCGGCGGCGAGCGCACGCTCGGCCGACAGCCGGTCGGCGCCGCTGCCGTGGACACGGTTGAGCACCAGACCGACCAGTGGCATGTTCTCGGCCGCCAGCCGCTCCACGAAGTACGCGGCCTCGCGCAGCGCGTCCCGCTCCGGGGCCGCCACCACCAGGAACGCCGTGCCGGGCGCCTGGAGCAGCTTGTACGTGGCGTCCGCACGCGTGCGGAATCCGCCAAAGGTGGTGTCCATCGCGGCCACGAACGTCTGTACGTCCTTGAGCAGCTGACCGCCCAGCAGCTTGCCCAGGGTGCCGGTCATCATCGACATGCCGACGTTGAGGAACTTCATCCCCGCCCGGCCGCCCAGTTTCGCCGGCGCCGTCAGCAGCCGGATCAGCCGCCCGTCCAGGAACGAACCCAGCCGCTTGGGCGCGTCCAGGAAGTCCAGCGCGGACCGGGACGGCGGGGTGTCGACGACGATGAGGTCCCACTCGTCCCTCGCCCGCAGCTGGCCCAGTTTCTCCATCGCCATGTACTCCTGCGTGCCCGCGAAGCCCGCCGAGAGCGACTGGTAGAAGGGGTTGGCCAGGATCGCGGCGGCCCGCTCGGGGTCCGCGTGCGCCTCGACGACCTCGTCGAAGGTGCGCTTCATGTCGAGCATCATGGCGTGCAGCTCGCCGGTGCCGTCCGTCCCCTTCACCCGGCGCGGCACGTTGTCCAGCGAGTCGATGCCCATCGACTGCGCCAGCCGCCGGGCCGGGTCGATGGTCAGGACGACCACCTTCCGGCCCCGCTCGGCGGCCCGCAGCCCCAAAGCCGCCGCGGTCGTGGTCTTGCCGACCCCGCCCGAGCCGCAGCACACCACGATCCGCGTCTCGGGGTCGTCGAGCAGCGGATCGACGTCGAGCACGCGCGTGGGGGAGAGCCGGTGACGGGCGGTGCCGTCCTGCGCGTGGGCCGGGTCCGGACTCATGACAACCCCTGATTCCGCAGCTCGGATGCGAGTTCGTACAGGCCCGCCAGGTCCATGCCCTCGGCGAGCAGCGGCAGTTCGTGCAGCGGCAGCCCCAGCTCGCCCAGGACCGCGCGCTGCTCCTGCTCCAGCGCGTACCGCTCGGCGTACTCGGCGGCCTGTCGCAGGAGCGGGTCCACCAGCCGCTCGGCGTTCCCGCCGCGCCGCGCCCCGCCCAGGCCGGCGGCCGACAGCGAACGGGCCACTGCGGTGTGCGGCACGGTCCGCACGAGATCGAGGGCGGTCGTGTCCAGCACCTCGGGCCGCACCATGTTCACGATGACCCGGCCGACCGGCAGCCGCGCCGCCCGCAGTTCGGCGATGCCGTCCGCGGTCTCCTGCACGGGCATCTCCTCCAGGAGCGTGACCAGGTGCACGGCGGTCTCCCGGGACTTCAGCACCCGCATCACGGCCTGCGCCTGGTTGTGTATCGGGCCGATCTTCGCCAGCCCGGCCACCTCGTCGTTGACGTTCAGGAAACGGGTGATGCGTCCGGTGGGCGGTGCGTCCATGACGACGTAGTCGTACGTGAACCGGCCGTGCCTGTCCTTGCGGCGCACCGCCTCGCACGCCTTTCCGGTCAGCAGGACGTCCCGCAGGCCGGGCGCGATGGTGGTGGCGAAGTCGATGGCGCCGAGCTTCTTCAGGGCACGGCCGGCCCCGCCCAGCTTGTAGAACATCTGGAGGTAGTCCAGAAGGGCCAGTTCGGGATCGATGGCCAAGGCGTACACCGTGCCGCCCCCGGGAGCGACGGCGATCTTTCGCTCCTCGTAGGGCAGCGCCTCCGTCTCGAACAGCTGCGCGATGCCCTGCCTGCCCTCCACCTCCACGAGAAGCGTCCGCTTTCCCTCGGTGGCGAGGGCAAGCGCGAGGGAGGCGGCGACCGTCGTCTTTCCGGTCCCGCCCTTGCCGCTGACGACCTGGAGCCTGCTCACGTCTTCGAGACTAACCAGTCCGCCCGACACCTACGCGGGAGGCTGTGGATAACAGCCGCTACAGTCGGCGCATGACGAAGTGGGAATACGCCACCGTGCCGCTGCTCGTACACGCGACCAAGCAGATCCTGGACACCTGGGGCCAGGACGGCTGGGAACTGGTCCAGGTCGTGCCCGGACCCAACCCCGAGCAGCTCGTTGCCTACCTGAAGCGGGAGAAGGCGTAATGGGCGCCGTCGAGGACCGGCTCGGCGAACTCGGTCTGACCCTGCCCGAGGTCGTACCGCCGCTGGCCGCCTACCAGCCGGCCGTGGTCTCCGGCCCGTACGTCTACACCGCCGGCCAGCTGCCGATGGTGGAGGGCAAGCTCCCGGTCACCGGCAAGGTGGGTGCCGAGGTCACCGCCGAGGAGGCCAAGGACCTGGCCCGCACCTGCGCGCTCAACGCCCTGGCGGCCGTCAAGTCCGTCACGGGCGACCTGGACCGCATCGCGCGCGTGGTGAAGGTCGTCGGCTTCGTCGCCTCGGCCGCGGACTTCACCGGGCAGCCCGGGGTCGTCAACGGCGCCAGCGAGCTGTTCGCCGCGGTCCTGGGCGACAAGGGCGTGCACGCCCGCAGCGCGGTCGGCGTCGCCGTGCTGCCGCTGGACGCACCCGTGGAGGTGGAGATCCAGGTCGAGCTGGTGCCCTGAGTCCCGGTCCCGGGGACCCCTCGAAGATTCGCCTGCGCCGGGATAGCCTCCGGCCATGGCGAATGGGCAGTGGTACCCACCGGAGTGGCCGGACCGCATCCGCGCGCTGGCCGACGGCACCCTCACGCCGGTGCGCCCCAAGCGCGCGGCCACGGTGCTGCTCCTGAAGGACACCGCGGCCGGTCCGGCCGTCCACATGCTGCGCAGACGCGCCTCCATGGCCTTCGCCGGAGGCGCGTACGCGTATCCCGGCGGCGGTGTGGACCCCCGCGACGACGACCTCCGGGTCCGCTGGGCGGGCCCCCCACGCGCGTGGTGGGCCGATCGGCTCGGCATCGACGAGGCGGGAGCCCAGGCGGTCGTCTGCGCGGCCGTCCGGGAGACGTACGAGGAGGCGGGCGTCCTGCTCGCCGGACCGACGCCCGACTCCGTGACCGGGGACACCACCGGCGCGGACTGGGAGGCGGACCGCGCCGCCCTGGCCGCCCACGAGCTGTCCTTCGCCGAGTTCCTGGACCGCCGCGGACTGGTGCTGCGCTCCGACCTGCTGGCCCCCTGGGCCCGCTGGATCACCCCGGAGTTCGAGGCCCGCCGCTACGACACCTGGTTCTTCGTGGCGGCCCTCCCACAGGGCCAGCGCACCCGTAACGCCTCCACGGAGGCCGACCGTACGGTGTGGACCGGGCCCGCCGAGGCCGCGGCCGGCTACGACCGGGGCGAGTTGCTGATGCTGCCGCCCACCATCGCGATCCTGCGGCAGCTGGCCCCGTACGCCACCGCGGCCGAGGCGTTCGCCGCCGCACCCGCGCGCGACATGACGCCCGTCCTGGCCCGTGCGCGGCTGGCCGACGACGAGATCGTGCTGGCCTGGCCGGGGCACGACGAGTTCACCAAGCACATTCCGACCGCCCCCGCCGGTGGAGGTCCCGCATGACCGACGCGGCAGCCCTGCCCGGCCGGCCCCGGGGCGGAGTCATATCGGGTCCCGCCACCGCGCGGGCCGTCAACGTGCTGGCACCCAACCCGTCCGCGATGACCCTGGACGGCACGAACACCTGGATCGTCGCGGAGCCCGACTCCGATCTGGCCGTGGTCATCGACCCCGGCCCACTGGACGACGGCCACCTCCGCGCGGTCGTCGACGCGGCCGAGCGGGCGGGCAGGCGCGTCGCGCTGACCCTGCTCACCCACGGCCACCCCGACCACGCGGAGGGCGCCGCCCGCTTCGCCGAACTGACCCGCACCGAGGTGCGCGCGCTGGACCCGGCGCTGCGGCTCGGCGACGAGGGGCTGGCCGCCGGGGACGTGATCACCACCGGCGGTCTGGAGCTGCGGGTCGTCCCCACCCCCGGCCACACCGCCGACTCGCTGTCCTTCCATCTCCCGGCCGACCGGGCGGTGCTCACCGGGGACACGATCCTCGGCCGCGGCACGACGGTCGTGGCGCACCCCGACGGCCGCCTCGGCGACTATCTGGACTCCCTGCGCCGGCTGCGGTCCCTGACGGTCGACGACGGCGTCCGGACCGTCCTGCCCGGCCACGGCCCGGTCCTGGAGGATGCCCAGGGTGCCGTCGAGTTCTATCTCGCCCACCGGGCCCACCGGCTCGCCCAGGTCGAGACCGCCGTCGAGGACGGCCACCGTACGCCCGCCGAGGTCGTCGCCCACGTCTACGCCGACGTGGACCGCGCCCTGTGGCCGGCGGCGGAACTGTCGGTCCGGGCGCAACTGGAGTACCTGCGCGAGCACGGGCTGGTCTGAGCACGGGCTGCTTTGAACGCGGGCTGCTTTGAGCGCGGTGCAGGGATCCGGGCGCGGGTTCTGTCCGGCTGGGGGCGGTGCGGGCGCCGGGGGCGGCTTCGGGGAGGTGTGCGTCTGCGGGCCGGGGCGGCTTCGGGGGGCGTGCGTCTGCGGGCCGGTGCCGGTTCGGGTCAGTGGGGTCTTGGGGTCTTCACGCCGTGCACGCGCGCGTACTCGTGCGCGAGCCACGGTCCGATGTCGTCGACGTACGCCCGCAGGACAACGGGGTCGCCGACCGGCTCGTAGCCGTACCCGGCCGCGGTCCGCAGGTGGGCCGCCCGCCGCGGGTAGTACGCGCCGAACGCCTCGGCCATCTCGTGCAGGTCGCTGGTCCAGCCGTTCCAGCGCGGCATGACGAGGGTGAAGGCGGTCCGGACGAGGTGCCGGGACATGAAGCGGACGAGGGGCCGCCGGGCCGCCTCCGTGTCGTCCACGGCGGCGATGCGCTCCCGCCAGCGGGGGAGGAGGAGGGCGAGGTCGCCGTTGGTCTCACGGGCCAGCAGGGAGTCGGGCCGGTAGCGGGGCAGACACCTGGCCAGATCCTCCCCGAGCAACGGGGTGCACAGGCAGGCCACGAACCAGCCCAGGTCGTGCCGCTCCGCGTCGCTCAGCAGCCGCTCCCGGCCGGACAACAGCGTGCCCACCCCGTCGATCTGGGGGAACTCGGCGTCCATCGCCGCGCCCAGCGTCCGGGCCGCGGCCCGGTCCCGGTCGTCCGGTTCAGCCGCCAGCGCCACCAGCAGATCGAGGTCGCTGCGCCCCACGTGCGCGGTGCCGCGGGGGATCGACCCGTAGAGGTACGCGCTGTGCAGCCGCACCCCGAACGCCTCCGGCAGCCGAGCACGCGCGGCGGCCACGACGGGGCGGAAGGCAGGCTGCACGCGCGCGAGGGAGCCTTCGCGCGCGATATGACCCTCGGAGTCGAGGCCCTTGCGCTGTACCGCCTCGGGGTCGAGGTTCTTGTGCTGTACGCCCCTGGGGTCCGCACCCGCGCGACGTACGTCCTCGGGGTCGGCACCGGTGCGACGTACGTCCTTGGGGTCGGCACCGGTGCGACGTACGTCCTTGGGGTCGGCACCGGTGCGACGTACGTCCTTGGGGTCGGCACCGGTGCGACGTACGTCCTTGGGGCCGAGGCCCTCGCGATGTGCGCCCTCGGCCGGTTCGGGCCCGGTTTCCATCGGGTCGGCAGCAGAGCGGAGCGAGTCGGATCAGCGTGAACGCTTCGCGAGCCGCTCGACGTCCAGCAGGATCACGGCGCGCGCCTCCAGGCGGAGCCAGCCGCGCTGGGCGAAGTCGGCGAGCGCCTTGTTCACGGTCTCCCGGGACGCGCCGACCAACTGGGCCAGCTCCTCCTGTGTGAGGTCGTGGACGACGTGGATGCCCTCCTCGGACTGCACGCCGAAGCGGCGGGAGAGGTCCAGCAGGGCGCGCGCCACACGGCCGGGTACGTCGGAGAAGACGAGGTCCGACATGGCGTCGTTGGTCTTGCGCAGCCGACGGGCGACGGCACGCAGCAGCGCGCCGGCCACCTCGGGACGTACGTTCAGCCAGGGCTGAAGGTCGCCGTGGCCGAGGCCGAGCAGCTTGACCTCGGTGAGTGCGGTCGCGGTCGCCGTACGCGGGCCCGGGTCGAACAGCGACAGTTCGCCGATCAGCTCGCCGGGACCGACGACTGCGAGCATGTTCTCGCGCCCGTCGGGGGAGGTGCGGTGCAGCTTGACCTTGCCCTCGGTGACCACGTAGAGCCGGTCGCCCGGGTCGCCCTCGTGGAAGAGGGAGTCACCGCGCGCCAGGGTCACCTCACTCATGGAGGCACGCAGCTCCGCGGCCTGCTCGTCGTCGAGAGCCGCGAAGAGCGGGTTGCGCCGCAGAACGTCGTCCACGAGTTCTCTCCTTGTCGACCTGCTCAGGGGATCTTGCTCCCCGGTGTACCAGGGGACCGTGCTTCCCATTTTGCCGGACGGTCCAAACAGTGTGATCTGTCACAAGGATGCCGCACGGGTGTACCGAGGTAAGCGGCAGGGCGCCGATCGTGGGCTGATCCTCGGGGTCCAGAGCAGATGTCGGTGCCGGGCTCTAGGCTGGCCGGGTGTCCAAATCGCCGGTGAGAGCACAGGCCATGGGGGCTGGGCGGGTGGACGTACGGTGCGATTCCGCTGTGGGCGAACAGGGGCCGAATGATGGTAGGGAAATGGTGAAAACGGGAGAAAAGGTACCTTCGGGGAAAGTGGCTGCGGCAGAGCAGGCGAAGGAAGCCGCGCCCTCGAAGAAGGCGGTGTCCGCCAAGAAGGCCGCCTCCGTGGAGGAGGCCGGTTCCGCGGAGAAGGTCCCTTCTGCGAAGGAAGTCGCTCCCGCGAAGAATGCGGCATCGGCGAAGAAGGCGGCTCCAGTGAAGAAGGCCGCCGCCAAGAAGGCCGCCAAGAAGTCACCCGTCAAGAAGCCGGCCGTGAAGGCGACCGCTGCGACGAAGGCGGCGACGAAGACGGCGACGAAGGCGGCGACGAAGAAGACCGCGGTGAAGAACGCGGCCGGCAAGAAGGTGGCCGGCAAGAAGGTGGCGGCAGGGAAGCCCGCCGCCGAGAACGCGCCCGTCGTGAAGCCGCCGAGGCACGAGTCGCCCACCGCGCTCGTCCGTCGGGCCCGCCGGATCAACCGCGAACTCGGCGAGGTGTACCCGTACGCCCACCCCGAGCTGGACTTCGAGAACCCCTTCCAGTTGCTGGTCGCCACGGTCCTGTCCGCGCAGACCACCGACCTCAGGGTCAACCAGACCACGCCCGCGCTTTTCGCCAAGTACCCCACGCCCGAGGACCTGGCCGTCGCCAACCCGGAGGAGGTCGAGGAGATCCTCCGGCCGTGCGGCTTCTTCCGGGCCAAGACCAGGTCGGTCATAGGGCTGTCCGCGGCGCTGACGGAGCAGTTCGGGGGCGAGGTCCCCGGCCGCCTGGAAGACCTCGTCAAGCTTCCCGGGGTCGGCCGCAAGACCGCCTTCGTGGTCCTCGGCAACGCCTTCGGGCAGCCCGGGATCACCGTGGACACCCACTTCCAGCGGCTGGTGCGGCGCTGGCAGTGGACTGAGGAGACCGACCCCGACAAGATCGAGGCGGCGGTCGGCGCGCTGTTCCCCAAGAGCGAGTGGACGGATCTGTCGCACCACGTCATCTGGCACGGCCGCCGCATCTGCCACGCCCGCAAGCCCGCCTGCGGCGCCTGCCCCATCGCCCCGCTCTGTCCGGCGTACGGCGAGGGTGAGACCGACCCGGACAAGGCGAAGAAGCTGCTGAAGTACGAGAAGGGCGGCTTCCCCGGCCAGCGGCTCAAGCCTCCGCAGTCCTACCTCGACGCGGGCGGCAAGCCGGCGCCTCCACTGGCGGCCGGATGAGGGTCGGTCAACCCCACCTTGACCGGCTGGAACGATCTCGGACCCGCGGGGCGTTGGATTCGGCAGAACGGGGGCGGCCATGACGCACACCAGCAAGAGGCAGACGACAGAGACGCAGGCGACAAAGGCCCAGGCGGCAAAGGCCCAGGCGACAAAGACGCAGGCCACGAAGACGCAGGCCACGAAGACGCCGACCGCAAAGACGGAGACGGCAGTGGCGCAGGCAGCGAAGACGCAGACGAAAAGGGCTAACGGGGCTAACGGGGCGAACAGTATCCGGACGGACGCGAACGGTACGAATGCGAATGGAACGATCACCAGCGAGGCGAATACCGGCGAGGCGAGTACCAGCGGGGCGAACGCCGACGGGACGCGCGCGGGCAGGCCGCGGGATCCGCAGGTGACTCCGGAGATGCCGGAGACGCCGGAGACGCCGGTGGTGCCCAGCAAGGACGGGCTGCCCCACTGGCTGGACCCGGTGGTGCACGTCGTCGAGACGGTCGAGCCGCTACAGCTCAGCCGCTTCCTCCCGCCGGGGAACGGGGACGGACGGCAGTCGGCCGTACTGATCCTGTTCGGCGAGGGACAGCGGGGCCCGGAGCTGCTGCTCATGGAGCGCGCGAGTTCGCTGCGCTCGCACGCCGGCCAGCCCGCCTTCCCCGGTGGCGCCCTCGACCCCGAGGACGGCGACCCGACGGCCGACGGGCCGCTGCGGGCCGCTCTCCGCGAGGCCGAGGAGGAGACCGGGCTCGATCCCTCGGGCGTCCAGATCTTCGGCGTGCTGCCCAAGCTGTACATCCCGGTCAGCGGATTCGTCGTGACACCGGTGCTCGGCTGGTGGCGCGAGCCCAGCCCGGTCGGTGTCGTCGACCCGAACGAGACCGCGCGGGTCTTCACGGTCCCCGTGGCGGATCTCACGGACCCCGCCAACAGAGCCACCACGGTCCACCCGAGCGGTCACCGAGGTCCGGCATTCCTGGTCGAATCGGCGCTGGTGTGGGGGTTCACCGCCGGAATCATCGACCGCCTGCTGCACTACGCGGGCTGGGAGCGGCCCTGGGACGGGGACAGGCAGGTCCCGCTTGACGGGCGGGCATGACAGGGTGGCCTCCGTGCTGTGTTATCCCGGGGGTTTCCCTCGGCACTCCGGCCGTGCCGGTCGGACCGGAGCGTGACGAGGCGAGGTTCCTGAACAAGTGAATGTGCTGGACATCCTGCTGCTGGTCGCTGCCGTCTGGTTCGCGATCGTGGGCTATCGCCAGGGCTTCGTCGTCGGCATCCTGTCGGTGATCGGCTTCCTCGGTGGCGGTCTTGTCGCGGTCTATGTGCTGCCCGTGATCTGGGCCGCCATCACGGACCACGCCCAGGTCAACACGACCGCCGCCGTCGTCGCGGTCGTCGTCGTCATCGTCTGCGCCTCCATCGGGCAGGCCCTGACCACCCACCTCGGCAACAAGCTGCGCCGGTACATCACGTGGTCCCCGGCCCGCGCCCTGGACGCGACGGGCGGCGCGCTCGTCAACGTCGTCGCGATGCTGCTGGTCGCCTGGCTGATCGGCTCGGCCCTCGCGGGTACGACGCTGCCGACGCTCGGCAAGGAGGTCCGCAGCTCCAAGGTGCTCCTCGGTGTCTCCCGGGCGCTGCCCACGCAGGCCGACACCTGGTTCGCCGACTTCTCCACGGTCCTCGCGCAGAACGGCTTCCCGCAGGTCTTCAGCCCGTTCTCGAATGAGCCGATCACCGACGTCCAGCCGCCCGACCCGGCACTGGCGGGCAGCGGCGTGGCCACCCGCGCCCAGCGTTCCATCGTGAAGGTCGTGGGCACCGCTCAGAGCTGCGGAAAGGTCCTGGAGGGCACGGGCTTCGTCTTCGCCGACCGCCGTGTCATGACCAACGCGCATGTCGTCGGCGGCGTCGACGAGCCCACCGTGCAGATAGGCGGGGTCGGCCGCAGGTACGACGCGAAGGTCGTCCTCTACGACTGGCGGCGCGACATCGCCGTACTCGACGTACCGGACCTCGACGCCCCAGCCCTGCGGTTCACCTCCCAGGACGCGGCGAGCGGCGACAGCGCGATCGTCGCGGGCTTCCCGGAGAACGGGTCGTACGACGTCCGTGCCGCGCGTGTGCGCGGCCGCATCACGGCCAACGGTCCGGACATCTACCACCGCGGGACCGTCCGCCGGGACATCTACTCCCTCTACGCGACCGTCCGCCAGGGCAACTCCGGCGGCCCGCTGCTCACGCCGGACGGCAAGGTGTACGGCGTGGTGTTCGCGAAGTCCCTCGACGACGCCGACACCGGGTACGCGCTCACGGCGGACGAGATCCAGCAGGACATCACCCAGGGGCTCACGGCGAACCAGCAGGTGGGAACCGACCACTGTGCCCTGTAGGACACCGGTGGCCGTGCCCTGCTGGGCGCCGGTGGCTGTTCCCCGCCGGACACCGGCCTTCAGGTCACCGGCAACCGTGCCCCGCAGGACACGGGCTTTCAGGGCACTGGCAACCGTGCCCCGCAGGACCTCGTGGGACGGTCAGCCGCGGGAGTGACGCAGACGCACCGAGACCCAGCGGGCGCGGCGGCGCAGGATGCGCGGAATTCCTACCCGGAGGTCCGTGTCCGACGCCTGTGGCGTGCCCGGCCGACGGTGGTCCAGACCACCCGCCGAGCGACGGTTGCGGGGTGCGTCACTGTAGTCGTGCGTCCATCCCATACCGGGACGTCTGCCCCTGCCCCAAGGTCGATAACCGCTCCGAAGACCCTCAATTGGCCTATGCGCCAGGCATGTGGCCGTCCGTAGGCCGTCCGTAGGACAGGTGTTCAGGTTCGGATACCGGGCGCATCGGCGCCGTCACCGATCGGGTTCGGGATCTTTCAGCCAGTTGACGAGTTCGGCGGAGAAACCGGCCGGGTCCTCCTCGTGCGGAAAGTGTCCCAGACCGTCGAACAGCCGCCAGCGGTAGGGCGCTTCGACGTACTCGCCCGAGCCGGCCGCGCTCCGTGTGCGCACCACCGGGTCCAGCGAGCCGTGCAGATGCAGGGTGGGCACCCGCACCGGCCGCTTCATACGGCGGTTGAACTGGATACCGTCCGGTCGGGCCAGCGACCGCACCATCCAGCGGTACGGCTCGATCGCGCAGTGCGCGGTGGACGGGATGCACATCGCGCGCTGGTACGCCTCCACCGCCTGCCCGTCCGGGGACTGCGGCCCGGACCAGTCCCGGATCAGCCGGCCCACCAGCGCGCCGTCGTCGGCGGTGAGCTGCCGTTCGGGGACCCACGGCCGCTGGAAGCCCCAGATGTAGGACCCGGCGACCGTCTGCCGGGCGTCCCGCAGCATCGCCGAACGCCAGCGGCGCGGGTGCGGCATCGAGACGACCGCCAGCCGCCGGACCAGCTTGGGACGCATCGCGGCGGCCGTCCACGCAAGATAGCCGCCCAGGTCGTGGCCGACCACGGCGGCGTCCGGCTCGCCCAGGGAGCGGATCACGCCGGTCACGTCCAGGGCGAGGTTGGCGGGATCGTAGCCGCGCGGGGTGCGGTCGCTGCCGCCCACACCGCGCAGGTCCATGGCCACGGCACGGAAGCCCGCGTCGGCGAGGGCGACCAGTTGCTGCCGCCAGGTCCACCAGAACTGCGGGAAGCCGTGCAGCAACAGGACGAGCGGACCGTCGCCCAGCTCCGCCATGTGGAAACGGGCGCCGTTCGCCGCGACGTCCCGGTGCGTCCAGGGACCTTCGATCCGTACGGCCGTATAAGCGGCGGGGTCCGTCATGACGACGAGCGTGCCACAGCCTCGATGGCCTCGGGCACCCGGTCGTGCGGCAGCTCCGGGCGCGGGTGCGGCTTGGCGTTCTGCAGGACGCCCGCCGTCTCCTTCACGGACGCGGCCACCTTCTGCGGGCCCTTGCCCTTCTTGGCCTTCTTGAAGAAGTAGATGCTGATCAGCGCGAGAAGGACCGCGACCAGGACGTTCGCGGCGAAGGACAGGACGAAGCAGAGCGCGAGGTTCCAGCCGGTCCAGGTCCGAA
The DNA here is from genome assembly GCF_042268025.1 of Streptomyces sp. NPDC056161. Lineage (NCBI taxonomy): Bacteria > Bacillati > Actinomycetota > Actinomycetes > Kitasatosporales > Streptomycetaceae > Streptomyces > Streptomyces sp. NPDC056161. Next base: position 61,830 of record NZ_JBHJUV010000006.1, on the reverse strand, counting down.
TGCCGTACGCAAGCGCGAAGTTGAGCATCGGCAACGAGAACAGCAGGACCAGGGCGGCCACCGCGAGGGCGCCCGTGCCCACGCCGCCGCGCTTGACGTCCTGCTTGAGCTGTGCCTTGGCCAGCGCGATCTCGTCGTGCACCAGTGCCGACATCTCGGCGGTCGCCGAGGCGACCAATTGGCCGATGCTGCGTTCGGCGCCGACCGGGCTGCCGTCGGGTGCGCTCATCGCGGTCTCCCTCTCCTGCGTACGCCGCGCGTACGGATCCGTCTTCTGCCTGACTGCGTACGGTCCCGTAATTTGTACCGTCTCGTCAGATCATGCCGGACGGTCGTTCTCCTCGCCTGCCCCGCCCGGCACTTCGGCAGGCCCGTGGCGCGCGTCGGTCATCTCCCGGGCCAGGCGCCGGTGCTCGGCTGCCTTGCGCTCGTGGATGTCGGCCATGCGCAGGTGGTAGGCGGGGTCGTCCTCCTCGTAGACGTCCGGGATGCCGTCGCTGTCCTCGTCCCGCTCCTCCTCCGCGCACAACCGGCGGTACTTGGCGTTGCGGATCTTCAGCAGCACCGTCGCGCCCAGGGCCGCGATCAGTGATCCGCTCAGTACGGCCGCCTTGACCTCGTCGGTCAGCACCGCGTCGCCGACGAAGGCGAGTTCCCCGATGAGCAGCGACACGGTGAAGCCGATGCCGGCGAGGGAGGCGAGCGCGAACACGTCGGCCCAGGCGAGGTCGTCGCTGAGCGAGGCCCGGGTGAAGCGCGCGGTCAGCCAGGTGCCGCCGAAGATACCGACCGTCTTGCCGACGACCAGGCCGAGCACCACGCCCAGGGTCTCCGGCTGGCTGAACACGTCCCCGAGCGCGCGCGCCGAGACGGACACGCCGGCACTGAACAGCGCGAACAGCGGCACGGCGAGCCCTGCCGACAGCGGGCGCACGAGATGCTCGATCCGCTCGCCGGGTGACCGGTCTTCACCCTCGTGGGTGGTGCAACGCAGCATCAGGCCCATCGCCACACCCGCGATGGTCGCGTGGACGCCGCTCTTGTACATCAGGGCCCAGATCACAACCGCGAGCGGTACGTACACGTACCAGCCGCGCACTCCCTTGCGCAGCAGCAGCCAGTAGACGACGAGCCCGGCCACCGCGCCGCCGAGCGCCGCGTAGTCGAGCCGGCTGGTGTAGAAGACGGCGATGATCAGGATCGCGAACAGGTCGTCGACGACGGCGAGTGTCAGCAGGAAGGCGCGCAGGGCGCTGGGCAGGGAGGTGCCGATGACCGCGAGCACGGCCAGCGCGAACGCGATGTCGGTGGCGGTCGGCACGGCCCAGCCCCGGAGCGAGCCGCCGTCGGCCAGATTGGTGAGGGTGTAGACGAGGGCGGGCGCGGCCATTCCGCACAGCGCCGCGATGACGGGCAGCACGGCGGCCTTCGGGTCCCGCAGGTCACCGGCGACCAGTTCACGTTTGAGTTCGATACCGGCGACGAAGAAGAAGACCGCCAGCAGTCCGTCGGCGGCCCAGTGCGCGACGGAGAGGTTCAGGCCGAGGGGCGCGGGTCCCAGGTGGAAGTGGCTGACGCTCGTGTAGCTGTGCCCCAGCGCCGGTATGTTCGCCCAGATCAGCGCGGCGATCGCGGCGGCCAGCAGCAGGACGCCGCCCACCGTCTCGGTCCGCAGGGCGTCCGCGACGAACCTCCGCTCGGGCAGCGACAGCCGGCCGAGGACCTTGCGGGCGGTGGCGGAGCGGGGTGCGGTCACGGGGGAGACCTCCGGTGGGTGGGCACGGCAGAACACATGCCGACCAGACTTCCCGGCGCACCTTGCAAACCTTTTCGAATTTTAACGCTTTCTGTATTTTACTCGACGCGCTGACGGGCCTTTCGGGTGATCTTCACTCTCTGTGCGAATGGGGTAGGGCGGTGTGGGGTGTGTGGTTGGTGTGGGCAGTGTGGTGGTTGGTGTGGCTTGGTGGGGTTGGCGCGGTCGGTGGTGGCGGCGGTGATTGGCGCGGTCGGTGGTGGCGGAGCGGTTGGGCTGGGCACCGTCGTCAGCGCCACGCAAGGCAGGCCGGTACGCCTGGCGAGGGCGCCACGCATGGCAAGCCGGTAGGCGCGGCAAGCTGTAGCCGTACGCGGTAGGAGCTCTACGCCCGGCCAGCCGTACGGGACAAGTACGTACGCACAAGGGGCGCCCCGCTCTCGGGGCGCCCCTGTCGGTGGTGCTGGGCCTATCTCCGGCCGTGGTGCTTCCGCCTGGTGCTCAGTCCTCGCTGGGTGCTGCCGGGAGCTTCTGCTGGATGAGGTCCATGACGGTCGAGTCCGTCAGTGTGGTGACGTCGCCGAGTTGGCGGTTCTCCGCGACGTCGCGCAGCAGACGGCGCATGATCTTGCCCGAGCGGGTCTTCGGCAGTTCCGCGACCGGCAGGATCCGCTTCGGCTTGGCGATGGGACCGAGCGTGGCGCCGACGTGGTTGCGCAGGTCGTTGACCAGGCTCTCGTCCTCGGACGCCGTACCGCGCAGGATCACGAAGGCGACGATCGCCTGGCCCGTCGTCTCGTCAGCCGCGCCGACCACGGCCGCCTCGGCGACCGACGGGTGGGAGACCAGCGCGGACTCGACCTCGGTCGTGGAGATGTTGTGCCCGGACACGAGCATCACGTCGTCGACGCGGCCGAGGAGCCAGATGTCCCCGTCCTCGTCCTTCTTCGCCCCGTCACCGGCGAAGTACTTGCCCTCGAACCGAGACCAGTAGGTGTCCAGGAACCGCTGGTCGTCACCCCAGATGGTGCGCAGCATCGACGGCCACGGCTCGGTGAGCACGAGATAGCCACCGCCGCCGTTGGGCACCTCGTTCGCGTCGTCGTCCACGACCGTGGCGGAGATGCCGGGCAGCGGGCGCTGCGCGGAGCCCGGCTTGGCCTCGGTCACGCCGGGCAACGGGGAGATCATCATCGCGCCGGTCTCGGTCTGCCACCAGGTGTCCACGACCGGGGTCCGGTCGGCCCCGATGTGCTTGCGGTACCAGACCCAAGCCTCGGGGTTGATCGGCTCGCCCACGGACCCCAGCACACGCAGGCTGCTGAGATCGAACTTCGCGGGGATGTCGTCACCCCACTTCATGAACGTGCGGATGGCGGTCGGCGCCGTGTACAGGATCGTCACCCCGTACTTCTGCACGATCTCCCAGAACCGGCCCTGGTGCGGGGTGTCCGGCGTGCCCTCGTACATGACTTCGGTGGCGCCGTTGGCGAGCGGCCCGTAGACGATGTACGAGTGCCCGGTCACCCAGCCGACGTCGGCCGTGCACCAGTACACGTCCGTCTCCGGCTTGAGGTCGAAGACGGCGTGGTGGGTGTACGCCGCCTGCGTGAGGTAGCCGCCGGAGGTGTGCAGGATGCCCTTCGGCTTACCCGTCGTGCCGGACGTGTAGAGGATGAACAGCGGGTGCTCCGCCTCGAACGCCTCCGGCGTGTGCTCGGCGGACTGCCGCTCGACGATCTCGTGCCACCACACGTCGCGCTCGTCGTGCCAGGCGACCTCCTGGCCGGTGCGGCGGACGACCAGCACGTGCTCCACGTTGTCCACGCGCTCGACCGCGTCGTCCACGGCCGGCTTGAGCGCGGACGGCTTGCCGCGCCGCCAGCCGCCGTCGGAGGTGATGACGACCTTGGCGTCGGCGTCCTGGATGCGGGTGGCGAGCGCGTCCGCCGAGAAGCCGCCGAAGACGACCGAGTGCGCGGCGCCGATACGGGCCGAGGCCAGCATCGCGATCGCCGTCTCCGGAATCATCGGCATGTAGATCGCGACCCGGTCACCCGCGCGGACCCCCAACTCCAGCAGCGCGTTGGCGGCCTTGGAGACCTCGTCCTTCAGCTCGGCGTAGGTGATCGCGCGGCTGTCGCCGGGCTCGCCCTCGAAGTGAATGGCGACCCGGTCGCCGTGCCCCGCCTCGACATGGCGGTCCACGCAGTTGTACGCGACGTTGAGTCGGCCGTCCTTGAACCACTTGGCGAACGGCGGGTTCGACCAGTCCAGCGTCTCCGTAGGCTGCACGGCCCAGGACAGCCGACGGGCCTGCTCGGCCCAGAAGCCGAGCCTGTCAGCCTTGGCCTGTTCGTACGCCTCTGCGGTGACGTTGGCGTGCGCGGCCAGGTCAGCGGGCGGCGCGAAGCGTCGCTCCTCCTTCAAGAGGTTGGAGAGGGAAGGACTCTCGTTAGTTGTCATCGACGCACCATCCCAAGTGGTTTAGACCATTAGCCGAGCCCGATTCTCCGGGGGCGTGCAAGGCGGGTCAACCCTTTCCCCGATCCTGGCATCCGCGTGTCCCAGGCTCAACGAGCAACGGCCCCCGGAGGCATCTCCCAGGGGCCACGCTACTCAGCGCACACGGCTCGCAACCGAGCGCCAAGCGGTATCAGTGAATCATGCACGCACTTGAGCACGCATGCCTAAATGGGGTCCGGTGCACGAAGTCCCCGCCGAACTGCCTCGCCTACCGGTGATGCCCCGCGTGAGGGGCGCTCTGTGGCGCAGATACTGAGAGGCCCTGCCCATCCGCCACGGAGGGAGCGGACGAGCGGGGCCGCATGGTGTCAAGCGCGCGCCCGGACAATGAGAGTGCCGATGTGGCCGGCCTTCGGAGCGTCTACCACTGTCGCCTCAGCGGAGGCGAAGCCGGCCCGGACGAGGTGCCGCTCCCACACCGCGGGCTTGTAGCTGTAGCGGTAGGTGAACATGGCCTTGCCCGCGAAGCCGTCCTTGTACATGCCCTGGGGGCCGTAGGCGCCGGGGATGGCCGGCGGCTGAGAGAACACGAACATGCCCCCCGGCACCAGGTGCTCGCGGACGAGGGGAAAGAGGCAAGAGGGGTCGGTGAACCAGGCCGCGCCGAAGATCGAGTACACCGCGTCATACCGGCCCTGGTCGGCGGTAAGCCAGTCCAGGACCTCTCCCTGCTCGATCCACACGCCGAGCGACGCCCACTTCCCGCCTGCGCGCTGCACCATGCGCGGCGACAGGTCGACGCCGGTGGTTTTGACGCCCAATCGGGCGAGATGGGCCAGGGCGCGGCCAGTGCCGCAACCGATCTCCAGCACGGATTCCGGGGCGCCCAGCAGCTCGGGGCCGGGTCCGTGGCCGGCGTACTGGGTCCAGCAGAACGAGGGCTCGGCGTCGTCCTTGAAGGCGGAATCGGCGAAGGCGTTCCACAGTTCGGTCTCGGCGGCGATGTCGTGCGGTACGGGCACCGGGCGTTCCTTCGGATCGTTGAGATGCGGGAGCCCCCGCCCTCGGGGAGCTGTGAGGGCGGGGGCGACTGTAGCGGGGTCAGTGGCTGTCGGGAACCTTGTCATTGCACGGCGAGCAGTCCGCGCCGTCGATGGCCCACAGTTCCTCGTCGACCGGCCAGCCCTGTGCCTTCAGGAAGTCGCCGGTACGCAGGCACAGGCCGTCGCGGCGGCGTTCGATGAAGGGGGCGTGGTGCTTGAACCGGCCGCCGTTGTAGACGCGGCAGATGCCCCACCAGACGGGTGTGTCGAGGATCAACTGGTGGACGCCGATGTCGACGAGCTTGCCGACACCGAGGTGCACGTCAGGGCTCTCGATGGAGCCCATGACGTACATGACGGCGTTGCCGAGGATCCGTTCGGCCATGCCGCGGACCATGGTGTGGTCGCGCAGGAGCAGTGCGACCTCGCGGTCCCAGATGCTCATGCGGCTGCCGAAGATGTTGACGGTCAGCTCGGTGATGTGCGGCGCGACCGAGTTCAGCAACTCCTGCGGGTCTCGGGTGGTGTTGGGTGCGGTGGGACTGTCGAGCGCGATGGACACGATTCCCTCCGTGGTTGGACGGCTGCCCTCTGGGGTGAGGGCGTGGGCCCGCCCGGCTCGGCGCGCACGGGCTGCGGAGCTGGGTGGGGGTCTGTGGTGGAGCGGCCCGCGCAGGTGGGGCAGGCGTAGACCTCGTTGTCGAGGATGTGGGCACCGCTCCGGCCGCGCGCGATGCCGGCCGACTGGGCGCCGATGACGCCGATGAGGCTCTTGCCGCACCAGCAGCAGGCCCATCCCGAGTACTGGGCGTAGGTGAGCGAGGCGGCGGGCGGCGGCTCGGGCGGGGGGTTCATGGCCGTTCGGTTCGGTGGCGCGGGCACTTGCACGGCGGGTAGCCGTCCGTGAGCGGTGGCAGTTCCGGGGCGGGAGGGACGATGACCTTTCCACTGTCGTGGATGATCGCCCCCGAGCGGTCCACCCGGTAGACGCGCATGGTCATGTAGCCACGGGCGGGCTCCACGCGTGCCGGGGCCTGGTCTGCCGTACTGGGTCTGCCGGGCCTGTTGAGGGTCACCGCCGGTCCCCGGTGGCGAGGGCGGTCAGCACCCCCGAGCACCCCTGAGCACCCGCCGAACTCCAGCCGAACCGCCCGCCGTTGCCCGGCGGGCGGTTCGGCGTTGGAGGCCAGCGGCCCTCTTGCAGGACCGCGAAAAAAACTAACGGGGCGAGATGCGGTGTGGCGGCAAGTGGTGTTGTGCGTGCGGTGATGCGGGCACCGTCTGGAGTGGTGTCGACCCGGTGCCTGTTCGGTGCGGTGCGGTGCGGTGCGGTGCGGTTCGGCGCGGCGCGGCGCGGTTCGGCGCGGCGCGGGTGCGGTTGGGCTGGGTTGGGCGTAGGGCCGTGTCTCGTGTCGGCCAGGCCGGGGGCTGCTTGCGGTGGCCGGCGAGTTGCAGAGCACGGATGGTCCGGGGACGGGCGGCCCAGGACTGTGATGCGAGTGACTCCTGTGATGCTTGTGACGCACGCGATCTCACACTTGCGGCTTTCCTTCTTTCGTTCCCTTTCCCCTCCCCTCCCCCACCCACCCCACCCCGCTCACTGCGCCTTGACCCCGGCGCTGGCCCGCCGGGCTCAGGGCGTCCCGACCAGTCCGGCTTACGTTGCCCGGCCCCCGCCCCGGTCACGCGGGGCTGGGCAACTCCTCCGCCCCGGGCACGTGCTGGAACACCTCCTCCCCGCTCGCGCCACCGAGCAGATACGCCTGTGCCTCGCCCACGTGGAAATACATCCCGTGCAACTCCAGCGCACCCGCCGCCCGCGCCCTGGCCACCGAATCGTGGGCCTGGAGATGCTCCAGTTGCTGGACCACATTGGTCAGGCAGAGCTGTTCCACCGCGTCGGCAGCCGTCCGCCCGGCCAGCCGCGCTTGCGGACGGCTGCCGTCTGCCATCCGCAGCAGGCTCGGCTGCCCGTGACGCAGCCACCGGCCGAGCGGCGACCGCCCGTCCTCCGGGGCGGAGTCGAGCAGCGCCTGCATGGCTCCGCACCCGGAGTGCCCGCACACCGTGATGGAGCGCACGTTCAGCACATCCACCGCGTACTCGATCGCGGCACCCACCGAGTCGTCGCCGCCCTCCGCACCGGGCAGCGGCACCAGGTTCCCGACGTTGCGGACGACGAAGAGGTCGCCGGGGCCACTGGAGGTGATCATCGACGTGACGAGCCGGGAGTCGGCGCAGGTGAGGAAGAGTTGGGACGGACGCTGCCCCTCCCGTGCCAGCCGTGCCAACTCGCTCCGCACCAGAGGCGCGGTGTTGCGCTGGAACGCGCTGATCCCGCGTGCCAGTTCACGCCCACCGGAACTGCGGGCCGCGCCGGCAACGCTGCCCACGCCGCTGTCCGCACGGGTACCCGTGCCGGTGTGGTCACCGGTGCTGGTGTGGTCACCGGTGCTGGTGTGGTCACCGGTGCGGATGACAGGGTCGACTGCGAAGCGCGAGCCCAAGGCGGAGCCCGAGACCCAGCCGGAGCCAGAGGCCGTGACCGGGCGCAAGCCCGAACCGGGGGTCGAGCCCGACCGGGAGCCCCAGCCCCAGCCCGAGTCCGCGGCCGGACCGAAGCCCGAGCCCCGGTTCGGGCGTGCACCCGCGCCCGTGCCTGTGCCCGCGCCCGCGCCCGCACCCGCACCCGTGCCCGTGCCCGCACCCGTGCCCGTGCCCGTGCCCGTGCCCGCACCCGTGCCCGTGCCCGTGCCGGAGGCTGCCGCTCCCTTCGCCGAACCAGCAGCCGAACCGGAGCCCGTGACCGCCCCGGCTGCCGAGCCAGAGCCCGCCCCGGCTCCCGATCCCTGGCCCGCTCCCGCAGCCCAGCCCGAGCCTGAACTCGAATCCGCACCGCCTCCCGGGCCCGCACCGCCCCCTGAGCCCGCACCGGTATCTACCCCCACACCGGTACTGACGCCGCCGGAAGCTGCCGAGTCCAGCCCGGAGCCGGAGCCGGAGCCGGAGCCGGAGCCGGAGCCGGCGGCGGCCGGGGCGGTGCTAGCGCCGGAATCGCTGCCTCCGCCGCCGCTGTCGCCCCCAACGAAGCCATTGCTTCTGTCACCGACGCCGCTCCGACTGCCGACGCCACCCGCTGCGCCGTTGTCGCTGCCTCCCCTCTGCCCGGTCTCGTCAGAGGCCGTATGTCCGTTGTCGCTGCCTCCCCTCTGCCCGACCCCGTCCGAAGCCAGATGTCCGCTGCCGCTGCCCGCCAGCCCGACCCCGTCCGAAGCCAAGTGCCCGTTGCCGTTGCCGTCCGGCGCCCCAGCCTCATCAGGAGCCCGGCCGCTGCTGTCGCCGTCATCTCGCAGACGCACCCGATCGCCCTGACCGCCGTGCCCGTCCTGACTGCCGTGCCCGCCCTGACCGCCGGACGGCATGACGCACTGGTGGTTGCGCCATGGCGTCCAGGGCCGGCAGTGGCATTCGGTGGAGGCGGTGGCGGCCCGCGCGCTGGGCCGCAGTCCCGTGCGGCAGCCGGTCAGCTCGGCGGTGCCACCCTGCCGGGTGTGCGAGGTCCGCCAGTCCTGCAGTGACTCGTACGCCGCGTGGTCCATGAACGAACCGTCAAACTCCACCACGGCGTAGGCGCCTTGGGGTACGAGATGCAGGGCTCGGCTGAGGCGGGGCACCGCCAGGAACGTCAACTGTCCGCGTACATGTACGTGATGGACTCCTCCCTTCTCTTCATGCGTGATACGGGTGCGCGCCAGGCGGTGCATGGCGACGGCGACGGCCACGGCGACGCCGGACACCACGCCCTCCAGGACGCCCAGGAACACCACGCCGAGTGTGGTGACGGCGTACACCAGCACTTCTCTGTGGCGGGTCACCGTGCGGATGTGGTGCAGCGACACCATCTGGATGCCGACGGCCATCACCAGGGCGGCGAGTGAGGCGAGCGGGATGAGGTCCAGGACCGGAACCATCAGCAGCGCGGCGACTACTACGAAAACGCCGTGCAGCATCGTGGAGTTCCGGCTCACGGCACCGGATTGCACATTCGCCGAACTCCGCACCGCCACGCCCGCGACCGGCAGCCCGCCGAGCGCCCCGGAGACGATGTTGGCCGAGCCCTGTCCGAGTAGTTCACGGTCCAGGTCGGAGCGGCCGACGTGGGGTTTCGGTCCGCGGCGGGCTGCGGCCATCTTGTCCACGGCGACCGCGCCGAGCAACGACTGCACGCTGCACACCAGCGTGGTGGTGAAGACGGCGGCGGCCAGCCCGAGCACCGGCCCCTCGGGCAGCCCGGCCAGGGCGTGGCTGCTCCAGGACGGCAGGTCGACGGTGGGCAGGACGAGCCCGGAGAGTGAGGCGGTCGCGGTGGCGCCGGTGACGGCCACGAGGGCGGCCGGGATCTTGCGCAGCAGCCGGCCCGGCCTGCCGGGGAGCCGTGGCCAGGTCAGGAGCAGGGCCAGGGTCAGGGCGCTCATCGACACCGCGCCGGGATGCAGTCCGGCCAACTGGGCGGGCAGCGCGACGATGTTGTCGAAGACGGCGCTCTGCGGGGTGCCCCCCAGCACGACGTGCAACTGGGCGATGGCGATGGTCACGCCGATGCCGGCGAGCATGCCGTGCACCACGGCAGGGCTGACGGCGAGGGCGGTCCGGGCCACGCGCAGGCAGCCCAGGCCCAGTTGGGCGAGGCCGGCGAGAACGGTGATGGCGCACGTCGTACGCCATCCGTAGCGGTGGATCAGGTCGGCGGTGACGACCGTGAGTCCGGCGGCCGGGCCGCTGACCTGGAGCGGGCTGCCGCCGAGCCGTCCGGCGACGATCCCGCCGACGGCGGCGGCGACCAGACCGGCCTGGAGCGGGGCGCCGGTGGCGAGGGCGATGCCGAGGGACAGCGGGAGCGCGATCAGGAAGACCGCGATCGATGCGGACACGTCGGCACCCGCGATGCGGAACCGGCGGGCCGGGCCCGGTGGCGGGCTGTGTGGTTGGTGCAGGTGCTGGGGCTGGGTGTGGACGCAGGCTGACATGTTTCCCGTCTCCTCCGGGGCAGCGCGGTCGCGGAAGGGGGTCCCGTCGGCGACGGGCGCGGGCATGGCCGTGGGGTACGGCGTGCAGCGGCGGCATGTACCAATGTTGGGTAAATGAATCGTAATTCAGAGTAAAGGTCATGCATGTATTTTCTGTGCAAATGGGGCATGGCTTCACCTATTGAGGTGAAGTGCGCCGCTTATCGGCTTGTCGTATTAATTCCTTCTCGACCCCGTGCGATCTTGACGGCGCTGTCGGCACAACCCGGCACATCGCCAGAAAACGCCTGACCAGCGTTTGCCTGAGAGAAGGAAGAAGGTGGGCGGAACATGGCCACCCCCCAGAGGATCGCCGCGGGCGCCGTGGTCGCCGCGGCGTGTGCCGCGTCGCTCGCCGGTTGCGCGACCGGCTCCGACCGTTCGAAGGGGGCGCCAGGCCCGCAGCAGGGGGCGCCGGCGCCCAACAGCGTGCTCCGTCTCATCGGCGACGGATCAACCGCCTACACCGGGGTGCAGCCCCACCTGCCCAGACCCGAACGGCTCAAGTCCGGCGAGAAGCCACCGCAGTTCGTGGTGTTCTCCTGGGACGGTGCCGGCGAGGACAGCCAGAAGCTGTTCTCCCACTTCCGCAAGGTCGCCAAGGCCAACAACGCGACCATGACGTTCTTCCTCAGCGGCGTCTACATGCTGCCGGAGGAGAAACGCGACCTCTACCGTCCTCCGCAGCACTCACCGGGCCGCTCCGACATCGGATTCAACGACGAGCAGGGGATTGCCGACACCATCAAGCAACTGCGCCTCGCCTGGCTGGAGGGCAACGAGATCGGCACCCACTTCAACGGCCACTTCTGCGGCCCCGACGGCGGGGTCGGCGAGTGGTCGGTGGAGGACTGGAAGAGCGAGATCGCCCAGGCCAAGCAGTTTGTGAAGAACTGGAAGACCAACAGCGGTCTGACGAAGTCGGCGCCGCTGCCCTTCGACTACGACAAGGAGCTGATCGGCGCCCGCACCCCCTGCCTCGAAGGCCGGAAGAACTTCATGAAGGCGGCCCGTGAGCTGGGCTTCCGCTACGACACCAGCGGTGTCGACGACCAGGTCTGGCCCAAGAAGAAGGAGGGGCTGTGGGACCTGTCCATGCAGCTCGTTCCCTTCCCCGGCCACACCTACGAGCAGCTGACCATGGACTACAACTTCATGAACGCTCAGTCCGGCACCTCGACCCAGGGCGACCCCGACAAACACGACTACTGGGGCGATCAGATGCGCGACGGCCTGCTCCAGGGATTCAACCGGGCCTACAACGGCAACCGCGCCCCCCTGGTGATCGGCAACCACTTCGAGTCCTGGAACGGCGGCACCTACATGCGTGCCATCGACGAGGTCGTGGAACAGGTGTGCAACAAGCCGGAGGTGCGCTGTGTGTCCTTCCGGCAACTGGCCGACTGGCTGGACGCCCAGGACCCGCAGGCGCTGGCCAAGCTGCGCACCCTGGAGGTGGGCCAGGCGCCCAAGCAGGACTGGGCGTCCTTCCTTTCGGCCCGCCCCGCCCCGGCCCCGAAAGGGGCGCCCGGGGCGTCGGCGGTCAAGCAGTAACCGTCAGGCGGGGGTGGTCACGCCCTCGCCGAGCACGAAGGCGGGGTCGACCTGCGCGGCCAGGTCGGCCCCGGTGCGCTCGTTCGCCCACGCCTCGGCGTTCTTCAGGTGGAAGTGCACCATCTGGCGGGTGTAGTGCTCCCAGTCCCGATGCTCGTACCTCGCGTCGGCGGCCGTCTGGAGCGCGTCCAGGGCGTGGCGGTTGGCGTCCTCCAGCAGTTCGAACCGGGGTGGTCGGCCCTTCTCCATGGCACGCACCCAGTCCGAATGCCCGACGGTGACGAGCAGATCGTCCCCGACCTCCGTGCGGAGGAAGTCGAGGTCGTCCTGACCCTGCACCTTGTTGCCGACGACCCGCAGGGCGACGCCGAAGTCCCGGGCGTACTCCTTGTACTGGCGATAGACGGAGACCCCCTTCCGGGTCGGCTCGGCGACGAGGAACGTGATGTCGAAGCGGGTGAACATCCCGGAGGCGAAGGAGTCCGAACCGGCGGTCATGTCGACCACGACGTACTCGTCGCGGCCGTCGACCAGGTGGTTGAGGAACAGCTCCACCGCTCCCGTCTTGGAGTGGTAGCAGGCGACCCCCAGGTCGGCGTCCGTGAAGGGCCCGGTGACCATCAAACGGACGGCGCCGCCGTCGAGTTCCACCGGTCGCGCGCAGGCGTCGTAGACCGGGTTGGGTTCGCGGACCCGGACCAGCCGGGAGCCCTCGCCGGGCGGGGTCGTTTTGATCATCGTCGCGGCGGAGGTGATGCGCGGGTTCGCGCCGCGCAGATAGTTCTTGATCAGTGGCAGTTGCCTGCCCATCGCGGGCAGCGCGGCCGCTTCCGCCTCGTCGAGGCCGAGGGCGGCGCCCAGGTGCTGGTTGATGTCGGCGTCGATGGCGAGGACCGGGGCGCCCGTGGCCGTGAGATGGCGGACGAAGAGGGAGGAGAGCGTGGTCTTGCCGCTGCCCCCCTTCCCGACGAAAGCAATTTTCATGTTCACGAAGGGTAGTGGCGTGATCACTGTACGGGGCACGCTGTGGGAGAAGACCACTCCTTCGTGGGGTGGTGATCGAAGGGGGCGCGAAGTCCGCCGGGGGACGGCGGACGGGCAACGGCGGGCGCGTAGTGTCGTACTCATGAGTACGACTGGCGCGACCACCGATCCGCTCGCGGCCCTGGGCTCGCTGCCCGGCGTGCCCGAGTCCGTGGAGTCCGTACGCAAGGCCGTGGACCGGGTCTACGGGCACCGGATCATGCGCCGCCGCAGCAACGAGATCACCTCCGAGGCGGCGCTGCGCGGTGCCCGGGGCTCCGCGGCGCTGTCCGGCGCCGACTGGGCCCTGGAGGAGGTGCGGCGGCGCACCGACTTCGGCGCCGACGACGGGGCACGCGTGCTGGGTGCGGCCCTCAGGCTGACCGCGGAGACGGGACAACTGCTGTCCATCTGGCGTCAGTCACCCCTGCGGGTGCTGGCCCGGCTGCACCTGGTGGCCGCCGCGGGCAGCGCGGACGCGGTGGGCCGGCCGCGGCGGGACGGCGAGTCCGTCGACGAGCCGCTGATCGAGCTGCCGCTGCCCGGCGCGGACGAGGTGTCCGGCCGGCTGGAGGGGCTCGCGGAGCTGATCGTCGCGGGGAGCGCCGCGCCCGCGCTGGTGACGGCGGCCGTCGTGCACGGCGAACTGCTCGCGCTGCGCCCCTTCACCTCCCACAACGGCCTGGTCGCGCGCGCGGCCGGGCGGATCGTCCTGGTCGGCAGCGGGCTCGACCCCAAGTCGGTCTGCCCCGCCGAGATGGGCCACGCGGAGTTGGGCCGCGCGGCGTACCTGGCGGCCCTCGACGGCTATGTCTCCGGCACTCCGGAGGGCATGGCAGCCTGGATCGCCCATTGCGGCAGGGCGGTCGAGCTGGGGGTGCGCGAGTCGACGGCGGTGTGCGAGGCGCTGCAACGCGGAGCCGCCTGAGAGCGGCGCGGAGCCCGGGGTGGCCACGGGGACCGATCCACAGCGGGAATCTCGCAGGGATGCGGCGGTACGAGTCCTCGTACCGCCGCTGGCATGTCCACCGGGTTACCAGGCGTCCTCGAAATGCTGCCCATCAGGTCGGGAACTTCGCCCGTCTCCTGGTGCGGCTGGCCCGTAATCGACGGGTCGACGTCGCGTGGGTGCCCGGTGTTCATGCTCGGTCCGTGGGGCCGAATGCGTTGTAAAGGTGATCCTTTATGGATGCCCTTTGGTCTCGCGGGCCGTTAAATCCTTTGTACTGCACACCCGAAGCCAGCGGAACCCCCAGCCCGGGTTCTTTACTTTTAGGTTCAAATGTCTATGAACCGGGCAGCGGTTCAGGCGACCGAGCCGCGGCGCCGGTTCGCGTACCACATCAGACCCGCGGTGGCCGCCGCCGCACCTATCGCCGCCGCGACCAGGACCGGACGCGGCGGCGCCGACAGCGAGGGCAGCCGCTGCTTGAGCCGCACCGGCCGGTGGAAGTCCAGAACCGGCCACCCGCGCGCGAGTGCCTCGCGGCGCAGTGCCCGGTCCGGGTTCACGGCGTGCGGGTGCCCGACCGTTTCGAGCATCGGCAGGTCGGTCGCGGAGTCGCTGTAGGCGTAGCAGCGGTCGAGGTCGTACCCCTCGGACTCGGCCAGTTCCTTGACCGCCTCGGCCTTGGTCGGGCCGTACGCGTAGTACTCCACCTCCCCGGTGAAGCGGCCGTCGTCGCCCACGACCATGCGGGTGGCCACCACTCGGTCGGCGCCGAGCAGCTCGCCGATCGGTTCGACCACCTCGGCGCCCGACGTGGACACGATCACCACGTCGCGCCCGGCCGTGTGGTGCTCCTCGATGAGGGAGGCGGCCTCGTCGTAGATGATCGGGTCGATCAGGTCGTGCAGGGTCTCGGCGACGATTTCCTTCACCTGCTGGACGTTCCAGCCGCGGCACAGGGCGGACAGATACTCGCGCATCCGCTCCATCTGGTCGTGGTCCAAGCCGCCGGCCAGGAAGACGAACTGTGCGTATGCGGTACGCAGTGCGGTCCTGCGGTTGATCAGTCCGCCTTGGTAGAACGACTTGCTGAAGGTGAGGGTGCTCGACTTCGCAATGACCGTCTTGTCCAGGTCAAAGAAGGCCGCTGTGCGGGGCAAGGAGTGGCTATCCACACCTCCGAGCATAGGCGCCCACCATTCGGCGTAAGGTGGGGCGCGTGGGTTTGCCTGAGATGGCTCTCGGGTACACCATGGAAGTCACGGATCGTTCGCGACCGTGCTAACCCGGTCCGACTCCTCCCCCCCCGAGTCGGCCGTGGGGACGACCCCCGCTCTCCCCCCCGGCGGGGGTCGTCGCATGTCCGGATGGGTTTTTGCTCCTTCGGTCAGCTGTGAGGCCATGATGAGGGTGAGTGTGCAGGTGGATTTGTCATGGGCATGGCTCGCTACGCTGAGTAGCTGAGGGGGTGCTCTGCGGCTCTCGTGCGGCGGCTCGTGCGGGCTCACCGGTATGGGTGACGGCGATATTCACAACCGCTGAGTTGTCCACAGTTTTCCACCAAGATCCACATGATTTCCGGGATCGCTGCACCGTGATTCCCACGCGTTCCGCCGGCCGCGAGTTCATGGCCGGTCGGCGATTGTCGGCGCGCGTTCGGCCGATACGTATCGGCCGTTCATATGAAGGCCGCTCGCCGGTTCTTCACAGGCTTGGGAATCGCGTGGCCGCAGAGGGCCGCGCGGGAGATGCAGCGAAGGGGGAGCACACATGACCGGAACCGTCACCCACGATCCGCCGCCCGCCACCGGAGGCGGGCCGGGACGGCCGCTGATCGTCACCGAGGACACCGATCTCCTCGACGACCTGTTGCGTCTGTGCGCTGCGGCGGGCGCGACACCCGAGGTCCACCACGGGGTACCGGAGCGCAGAGACCGCTGGGAGGCTGCCCCGCTCGTCCTGGTCGGCGACGACGCCGCGCGGCGCGTACACGGGGCCGCGCGCCGACGCGGAGTGGTGCTGGTCGGCCGCGACCAGGACGACCCCGGAGTCTGGAAACGGGCCGTCCAGATCGGTGCCGACCACGTCCTGATGCTGCCCGACGGCGAGCAGTGGCTGGTCGACCGCATCGCCGACGTCGCCGAGGGCGTCGGCCGACCCGCGTTCACCGTCGGTGTCATCGGAGGCCGGGGCGGCGCAGGAGCCTCCACGCTCGCGTGTGCGCTCGCCGTGACCTCCGCGCGCGAGGGAGCGCGCACCCTGCTCGTGGACGCGGATCCGCTCGGCGGCGGACTCGACGTGCTCCTCGGCGGCGAGACGGCCGAGGGGTTGCGCTGGCCCGCCTTCGCGGCCTCGCGCGGCCGGGTCGGCGGCGGCGCGTTGGAGGAGTCGCTGCCCCGGCTGCACTCCCTGAGGGTGCTCAGCTGGGACCGCGGCGACTGCGTCGCCGTCCCGCCCCAGGCCGTGCGGGCGGTGCTGGCCGCCGCCCGGCGGCGCGGCGGCACGGTCGTCGTCGACCTGCCCAGGCGCCTGGACGACGGCGTCGCCGAGGTCCTTGCCCAGCTCGACCTCGCGCTCCTCGTCGTCCCCGCCGAACTGCGCGCCGTCGCGGCGGCAGGCCGGGTGGCCGCCGCCGTCGGCATGGTCCTGCGCGACCTGCGCGTGGCGGTGCGCGGGCCGTACACACCGGGACTCGACGACCGTGAGGTGGCCCGCCTGCTCGGACTTCCCCTGGCCGGCGAAGTACCCGTCGAACCGGGGCTGCTGCGCCCGCACGAGGGCGGGAAACCACCCGGAGTCGCGGCCCGCGGGCCGCTGGCCCGGTTCTGCAAGGACTTCTGGGGACGGACGCCCGTCGAAGCAGGTGGCACATGAGGACGATTCCCGGGCTCGAACCGGCGGACGGCGCGCGGCTGCTCGACGGCGTGCGGCGCCGGCTCGCCGAGAGCGGCGCCGAACCGACCCCCGCACGTGTGGCACAGGCGCTGCGCGAACAGGGACGAGTCCTCGGTGACGCCGAAGTCCTCGGCGCGGCCGCCCTGCTGCGCTCCGAACTGGTCGGCAGCGGCCCGCTGGAGCCCTTGCTCGCCGATCCCTCCGTCACCGACGTCCTGGTGTCGGCCCCGGACCGGGTGTGGGTGGACCGGGGCGGCGGGCTGGAGCTGACCCCGGTGACCTTCCCGGACGCGGCGGCGGTACGACGCCTCGCGCAGCGGCTCGCCGCGGTGGCCGGACGCCGGCTCGACGACGCACGGCCCTGGGCCGACGCCAGGCTGCCCGACGGGACCCGGCTGCACGCCGTGCTGCCGCCGGTGGCCGTCGGCTGCACCTGCCTGTCGCTGCGGGTCGTACGGCCCCGGGCGTTCACCCTCGACGAACTCGTGGCGGCCGGCACGGTGCCGCCCGGCGGGGACCGGATTCTGCGGGCACTGCTCAGGGCGCGGCTGTCCTTCCTGATCAGCGGCGGGACCGGCAGCGGCAAGACGACCCTGCTGAGCGCCCTGCTCGGACTGGCCGGCCCCGGTGAACGGATCGTGCTCGCCGAGGACTCGGCGGAACTGCGGCCGGACCATCCACATGTCGTACGGCTGGAGACCAGACCCGCCAATCAGGAGGGCGCCGGCCTGGTCACCCTGGAGGACCTGGTGCGCCAGGCGCTGCGGATGCGCCCCGACCGGCTGGTCGTGGGCGAGGTGCGCGGCCCCGAGGTCGTGCACCTGCTGGCCGCCCTCAACACCGGCCACGAAGGCGGGTGCGGAACCGTGCACGCCAACGCCGCCGCGGACGTCCCGGCCCGCCTGGAGGCACTGGGTACTGCCGCCGGGCTCGACCGGGCGGCCCTGCACAGCCAGTTGGCGGCCGCGCTGTCGGTGGTGTTGCACCTCGCCCGGGACCGTACCGGACGGCGGCGGATCAACGAGGTGCACGTACTGCAGCGGGATCCGACGGGTCTGGTGCGGACCGTTCCCGCGCTGCGCTGGGACGCGCGGGCGTTCACACGGGAGCGGGGATGGGAGCGGCTGCGCGGGCTGCTCCGCGACGACGGAAGCGAAGCGAACCATGGGGGTGACGCGGGCGATGGGTGAGATGCCGATGGGGGCCGCGGGGGCGTGCGTCGCGGTGGCCGCGTGGCTGCTCGGCGAGCGGCACCGTGGCGCACGGCGGGCACGGCTGCTGCTCGCGGGCGGCGGTGTCGTGGCGACCGGACCGCCCCTGTGGGGGCGGGCAGCGGGGGAACTGCGGCGTCTTCGCGGCCGGTTGCGGGGCGAATGGTGCGCGCTCGCCGTCGGTGCCGCGGTCGGACTGCTGAGCGGCTCGGTGATTCCGGTCGTCGCGGGGGCGGCCGCTGTGCCCCTGCTGCGCCGGCTCCGGCTGGCCAGGGCGGCACGGCGGGCCCGGGAGGAGCGCGGGGACGCGGTGATCGCCCTGTGCGGGGCACTCGCCGGAGAGCTACGCGCAGGGCGGCAGCCGGGGGAGGCACTACTGCGTGCCGCGCGTGACTCCGACGGACTGGGGGACGCGCAGGCCACGGTGCTCGCGGCGGCCCGGTTCGGCGGTGACGTACCGGGTGCGCTCGCCGCGGCGGCCCGGCAGCCGGGCGCGGAGGGGCTTCGGGGACTCGCGGCGTGCTGGCGGGTGGCCGTGGACCAGGGCGCCGGGCTCGCGGCCGGCCTCGACCGGCTCGACGCGGCCCTGCGCGCGGAACGCGACCAACGTGCCGATCTGCGCGCCCAGTTGGCAGGCCCGCGGGCGACCGCGGTGATGCTCGCGGCCCTGCCCGTCCTCGGACTCCTGCTGGGTACGGCGATGGGCGCCGACCCCCTGCGCGTGTTGCTGCACACCGGGGCGGGACTTGGCTGCCTGGTGATCGGCGGGCTGTTCGAGGTCGCCGGGCTGTGGTGGACGGCGCGGATCGTACGAGGAGCGGAGGCGGCGTGAGCGCGGAAGTTGTCCACAGGCTGGGGGTGGCCGCCGCGATGGCGTGGGGCCTTGCCTTGCTGGTGCGGTGCCTCGCGGTGCGGCGGCGTGAGCGCCGGGTCCGCGGACGGCTGGCCGAGTTGCCGGCGGCCCGGACCCCGGCGATCCGGCCGCCCGTCCGACGGTGCGTCCCGGCGGCGCGGGCCACCGGACGCCGGTGGCTGCCGGTGGCCGGGGCGGTGTGTGCCGGGTGGGTGCTGGTCGATGGTGTCACCGGCGCGGTGCTGGGGCTGGGAGCAGGTGTGGTGCTGTGCCGGTGGTGGCGTCGGCAGGAGTCGGCGGGCCGTCCGGCGGGAGCCGATGCTGCGGAGGCGGCTCGCCAACTGCCGCTCGCCGCAGACCTCCTGGCGGCCTGTATCGCGGCCGGCGCCGGCCCGGTGATCGCCGCTCAGGCCGTCGGCGAGGCCCTCGCGGGGCCGGTCGGGGCGGGGCTCGCCCAGGGTGCGGCGGAGGTGCGGCTGGGCGGCGAACCGGCCGAGGCATGGCGACGTTTGGTGTCCCTGCCGGGTGGCCGGCCGCTCGCCCGGCTGCTGGAACGGGCCGACGAGTCCGGGCTGCCCGCCGCGGAACCCGTCGCCCGGCTGGCCGCGGACGCCCGTGCGCAGCGGGCGCGTACCGGCACGGCGAGGGCTCGCAGAGCCGCCGTCATGGCCACCGCGCCGGTGGGGCTGTGCTTCCTGCCCGCCTTCATCACCGTAGGCGTCCTGCCCGTGGTGATCGGGCTGGCGGGTGGCGTGGTGGGAGGGGGCGGTGGATGACGGGATGAGGAGGTGTGAGACGGCGAACGTGAAGTGAGAAGGCGCACAAGGTGGATGGGGCCGGCAGGTTCGGCATGGCTTGGGAACAGCGGGAGTTGAGATGAGCAAGAACGCCGAGAAGACCGAGAGGGCCGAGAGGGCCGAGAGGGCGTGGGCGTGGCTTTGGGCGCGGCGGTGCCGGGACTCGGGGATGGTGACGTCCGAGTACGCGATGGGGATCGTCGCGGCGGTGGGGTTCGCGCTGCTGCTCTACGAGGTCGTGACCAGCGGACAGGTGCGCGCGGAACTGCAGGCCATCGTGAAGCGAGCCCTCAGTGCGCGGATGTGAGTGGGAGGAGAGGCGCGATGCGGGGTTCGTGACGGCCGAGGCAGCGGTGGTGCTGCCCGTGCTGGTGGCGTTCACGATGGCGCTGGTCTGGGGGCTGTTCGTGGTGGTGACGCAGATCCAGTGCGTGGACGCGGCGAGGACGGGCGCGCGGGCGGCGGCCCGGCAGGACCCCGCCGACGCGGTCGTCGCGGTCACCCGTGCGGCCGCACCGGACGGTGCGAAGGTCACGGTCGGCCGCGAGGAGCACCAGGTGCGCGTCACGGTCGTGGCGTGGCCGCCACTGCTCGGCTCCCTGCCGCTGGAGGTACGGGAGGAGGCCGTGGCGGCCACGGAGGGCCCACAGCTGACGGGGGAGGTGGGCCCATGAGGCGCCGGGCGCCCGTCTGTTTGCCCGGATCGGTTCTGTTCCACAGGCGGGTCCCGGTTGTCCACAGGCGAGTTCCGGTTCCTGGGTGGATCCCGTCCCGCGGGTGGGCTGCGGGGCCCAGGAGGATCCCGTACCGAGGGTGGGTTTTCGGGTCCGCACGGATCCTGTCCCTCGGGCGGCTTCTCCTCCCCGGACGGTTCTCGTTCCGTCGGCGGGTCGCGTTCTCTGAGCGGTTCTCGTTCCTTGGACGGGGCGTGGACCGCGAGCGGGTCTCGTTCCCTGGGAGGGTTCGGGTGCCCGGGTGGGCTCGGGCGCGGTCCTCGGACCGGGGGTCCGCCACCGTCTGGTGCGTCGGGGCGATCGCAGTCCTGTGCGTGATGTTCGGTGGCGTGCTCGCTCTGGGCCAGGCCGTCGTGGTCCGGCATCGTGCGGCGGGCGGCGCGGACCTCGCCGCTCTCGCGGCGGCGGACCACTGGGCCGAGGGCACGGCCGCGGCCTGCGCGCGAGCCGGACGGGTGGCCGAGGCCCAGGACACACGTCTGGTGCGGTGCGTGATCGTCGGGGAGACCTCGGACCTCACTGTTGCGGCCGGCAGCGGCCCGCTCGCGGCGGAGGTCAGGGCACGGGCCGGTCCTGCTGGGCCGCCCCAGCAGGGCCCCCTGCCGACACTTCCGCCGAGCCCCCCGGCACCCCTGCCGACCCTCCCGGCGCCTCCGCCGACCCTGCCTGCCCCGGCTCGTGTCGCGATATCCGCTCGGAATCCGGTGTCTCCCCGGAGTCCGGACTCTTCTCGGGGTGCGGCGACTCCTCGGGCTCCGGTGGGTGCGCAGCCCCGCGCAGGAGGGTCGTGAGGAGCCGTACGGCCCCCCTCTTGTGCAACGGCTCGTTCCCGTTGCCGCACTTGGGGGACTGGATGCAGGACGGACAGCCTGCGTCGCACTCGCAGGAGGCGATGGCTTCGCGGGTGGCGGTGAGCCATTCGCGGGCCGTGTGGAAGGCGCGTTCCGCGAATCCCGCGCCGCCTGGGTGGCCGTCGTACACGAAGACCGTCGGCAGGAGTGTGTCCGGGTGCAGCGGGACCGAGACACCCCCGATGTCCCAGCGGTCGCAGGTGGCGAACAGCGGGAGCATGCCGATCGAGGCGTGCTCGGCGGCGTGCAGGGAGCCGCCGAGGATCTCCGGATTGATCCGGGCCTCGTCCAACTGGTCCTCGGTGACCGTCCACCACACCGCGCGCGTCCGCAGCGTACGAGGAGGGAGGTCGAGCTTGGACTCGCCCAGTACTTCGCCGGTGATGACACGTCGACGCAGGAAGGAGACGACCTGGTTGGTGACTTCCACAGAGCCGTAGCACAGCCGCCCCGCCCCCCACGGGACCTCTACGTCCGTCTCCAGGACGGAGATCGACGTCGTGTCGCGGGCGACCGTCGAGTAGGGCGGGTCCGCCTGCTCGACCAGGGCGACCGAGTCCTCCAGGTCGAGTGAGCGCACCAGGTAGGTGCGGCCCTGGTGCAGATGGACCGCCCCCTCGTGCACGGTCGAGTGCGCGGCGCCCGCGTCGACCGTGCCGAGCAGGCGACCCGTCCCGGCCTCCACGACCTGCACCGGCTGGCCGCCCGCACCGCGGATGTCGGTCAGGTCGGCGGCCCGCTCCCGGCGCGTCCAGTGCCAGGCGCTCGCCCGGCGGCGCAGCAGCTTCGCGGCCTCCAGCTGCGGCAGCACCTCCGTGCAGGCGGGGCCGAACAGGTCCAGGTCCGCCTCGGTGAGCGGGATCTCCGCGGCGGCCGCGCACAGGTGCGGAGCCAGGACGTAGGGGTTGTCCGGATCGAGGACCGTGGACTCCACGGGCTGGTCGAACAGGGCCTCGGGGTGGTGCACGAGGAAGGTGTCCAGCGGGTCGTCACGGGCGACCAGTACGGCCAGCGAGCCCTGGCCGGAGCGGCCGGCCCGGCCTGCCTGCTGCCACAGGGACGCGCGCGTGCCCGGATATCCGGCGATCACCACGGCGTCCAGTCCGGACACGTCCACGCCGAGTTCCAGGGCGGTCGTCGCGGCCAGGCCCAGCAGTTCGCCGGAGTGCAGGGCCCGTTCCAGGGCGCGGCGTTCCTCGGGCAGGTAGCCGCCGCGGTAGGCAGCCACGCGCCGGGGCAGGGAGCGGTCCACCTCGGCGAGCCGTTCCTGGGCGATCACCGAGATCAGCTCGGCGCCACGCCGGGAACGGACGAACGCGACCGAGCGCACGCCCTGGACGGTGAGGTCGGTCAGCAGGTCGGCGGTCTCGGCGGTGGCGGTGCGGCGGACGGGCGCGCCCTTCTCGCCGTGCAGCTCGGTGAGCGGGGGCTCCCAGAGGGCGAACACCAGTTCCCCTCGGGGGGAGGCGTCGTCGGCGACCTCGACGACCGGCAGGCCCGTGAGCCGACGCGCCGCCACGGACGGTTGAGCGGCGGTCGCCGAGGCCAGCAGGAACACGGGCGAGGCGCCGTAGCGGGCACAGACGCGGCGCAGCCGGCGCAGCACCTGGGCGACGTGCGAGCCGAAGACACCCCGGTAGGTGTGGCACTCGTCGATGACGACGTATTCGAGGTGCTTGAGGAAGGAGGCCCAGCGGGCGTGCGAGGGCAATATGCCGCGGTGCAGCATGTCCGGGTTGGTGAGCACGTAGTTCGCGTACTGGCGGATCCATTCGCGTTCCTCGAACGCCGTGTCGCCGTCGTACACGGCGGGGCGCACCGCCTTGCCCAACGGTTGTGAAAGTTCTTTCACCGATCTGCACTGGTCCGCCGCGAGTGCCTTCGTCGGGGCCAGGTACAGGGCGGTGCTGCCGCGCCCGCCCGCCCCTCGCCCGCCAGAGCCTCCTGGAGGCCGTTCGCGCTGCTCCGTCCGGGTGGGGGCCTCGGAGCCGTCCAGGAGGGCCGAGAGGACCGGTACGAGGTACGCCAGGGACTTGCCGGAGGCCGTGCCGGTGGCGACGATCACCGAGTCGCCGTCCAGGGCGTGCTCGGCGGCCAGGGCCTGGTGGGCCCACGGGTGGTCCATACCGGCGGCCTGGACGGCCGCGACGACCTCGGCGCGGATCCGATCGGGCCAGACGGCATGGCGGCCCGCACGTGGGGGCAAATGCTCCGTATGAGTGATGCGCGAAGACCGGCTCGGCCCCGAGGCGAGCCGGTGCAGGACCGTGCCCGGGGAGAAGCCGGTTTCGGCGTCCGTCTGGAGTCGATCGGATCGGTGATTCTTGGCCATCGGCACCGAGTGTGTCACCGGCGTGACGGACAATGGGTCCAAGGCGTCGTGCACGCCTGCCGGTAAGTGATTGAATGCCATCGCGGCTGGCGTACGTCCCGGGGGCCGCAAGCCGAGGTGTCCCGAGGGGCGACCGCTCGATAGCAAGGTGCTGGAGGATCCGTGGACCTGTCCCTGTCGACCCGTACCGTCGGCGATCGTACGGTCGTCGAGGTCGGTGGCGAAATCGACGTATATACCGCGCCCAAGTTGCGCGAGCAGCTGGTCGAGCTGGTGAACGACGGGAATTTCCACCTCGTCGTCGACATGGAGGGCGTGGACTTCCTCGACTCCACCGGGCTCGGCGTGCTGGTCGGCGGCTTGAAGCGAGTGCGTGCCCATGAGGGCTCGCTGCGCCTGGTCTGCAACCAGGAGCGCATTCTCAAGATCTTCCGCATCACCGGTCTGACCAAGGTGTTCCCGATTCACACCTCGGTCGACGAAGCGGTGGCAGCCACCGACTGACCCCGGTCGCCGATCGGACTCGGGCCACCGACCGGCCCGAGCCGTCGGACCGTGTCCGGGCCGATCGCCCGGGGCGGAAGAAGTTCATCAGGGGGGTCGGACTTTCGGCGGTCCGGCCCCCCGACCGCACGCCCGAAGTTCCGAGGGGGACGCATGGCCACCGTTGAGCTCCGCTTCAGCGCGCTGCCCGAGCACGTCCGGACCGCCCGACTGGTGGCGGCAGCGGTGGCGCGCAGGGCCGGAGTGGACGAGGCCGTACTCGACGAGGTCAGGCTCGCCGTCGGCGAGGCATGCTCCCGCGCCGTAGGACTGCATCAGGGCGCCGGTACGACCGCGCCGGTGAAGGTGGTGCTGATCGAGGAGGAGAAACAGTTCTCCATCGAGGTCGGCGACGAGGCGCCCCGTTCGGCCCCGGGTGAGCGCGCGCCCGGCGGCTCCGCTCACGAGGTGGACGCGGAGACCGAGGAGGACGAGATGGGCCTCGCGGTGATCAGCGGACTCGTCGACGACGTGGAGGTGACCGCCGGTGAACACGGCGGGCTGATCCGCATGACCTGGCCGACCACACCACCGGCCACCGCCCTCGCCTGACACCGCCGCGCGGCGGCACCCCGCGACACACCTGCGGGCGACTTTCTGCCGGCTCCATCGCTCCAATTTCTGCCGGCTCCATCGCGCCATCGGGCCGACCTGGCCCCGATCCGGCTCCGTCGGGCCATCGCGCCCAATCCGGTTTCATCGGGTTCCCGGGCTCTACCGGGCTCCACCGGGTTTCACCGGCTTCTTCGGCTTCATCGCGTTCCTGGATCACGGCGGGCTTGGGCGTGGGTCACGGGCGGCTTCCTCCCCGTGCTCCCCGGCTCGCCGGGCCTCCCCGGCCCTGCCGATGTTCTCCTGGTCCGTTCTTTTGGGCCGTTCTCCTGGTTCCGGCTGGTCGCACGCGACCGCGTACCGGTGGGGGCGCCGACACGCCGGGATCCGGATGCCCCCGGTCCCGAGCTTTTCTGCGCTTCGTCCCACCGGCGTCACCCTGCTCACAGCGGTCCTCACCCTGCACATCACGCCATTTGTGCTCCACGCGCCCCTTCCGGCCGTCCTCGCCGTCTCTTCCGCCTCCGGCAGGTCCCGGTGTGCCCTGCCGACCAGTCCCCGCATCACCACCACCCTCCCCGTGCCGCTCCCGCCGCCCGTGTCACCCGTGCGCCCGTGCCGTCGTCCGGCCGTGCGGATGCCGTCGGCCGGCCACCCTCCGGAGCCCCGCTCAGCAGGGGTTTCGTGTTATTTTCCGGCGGCCGTCGGAATTCGTGAAGGAATTCACGATCAATCAGTCGATAATTTGATCAAGCGTCAATGCGGGCGTCAACGCCTTTGGGGCGTTACCACTTTCGGGTTCTGTGGTGTGATGTCGATCATTTGCTGTAGAGCAGGTGCAGGCTAATTACGATTACCGCGCTCTGTTTTGATCAGGTTCCGGTACCTAGAATCCGTCCACATCTTGAGCTCAGCCCAAGCGTCAAGGAGGACGAATGGCGGGGCTTTCTACCCCTCATCAGTTGGGCCAACCCACAACCTTCGCAGCCGCAGTACTGACCGACGGCAACCGTGTCCTGGTGGCGGTCTTCGTGGCCGTCGCGCTGGCCGCGCTCGTGGTCGCCGGGATCCTGGTGCGCCAGGTGCTCGCGGCGGGCGAGGGCACCGACAGCATGAAGAAGATCGCGGCGGCGGTCCAGGAAGGTGCCAACGCGTATCTGGCCCGTCAGTTGCGCACGCTCGGCGTATTCGCCGTCGTCGTGTTCTTCCTGCTCATGCTGCTGCCCGCCGACGACTGGAGTCAGCGTGCCGGACGATCGGTGTTCTTCCTGATCGGAGCGGTGTTTTCGGCGGCCACCGGCTATATCGGCATGTGGCTCGCCGTACGCAGCAATGTGCGTGTCGCCGCGGCGGCCAGGGAAGCGACACCGGCGGCGGGTGAACCGGAAAAGGATCTCACCGCCGTCTCGCACAAGGCAATGAAGATCGCATTCCGCACGGGCGGCGTCGTCGGCATGTTCACGGTGGGTCTCGGCCTGCTGGGCGCCTCCTGCGTGGTGCTGGTGTACGCGGCCGACGCGCCGAAGGTGCTGGAGGGCTTCGGCCTCGGCGCCGCCCTGATCGCCATGTTCATGCGTGTGGGCGGCGGCATCTTCACCAAGGCCGCCGACGTCGGCGCCGACCTGGTCGGCAAGGTCGAACAGGGCATTCCGGAGGACGACCCGCGCAATGCCGCGACCATCGCCGACAATGTGGGCGACAACGTCGGCGACTGCGCCGGTATGGCGGCCGACCTGTTCGAGTCGTACGCCGTGACGCTGGTCGCGGCGCTGATCCTCGGCAAGGCGGCGTTCGGCGACTCCGGGCTCGCCTTCCCGTTGCTGGTGCCGGCCATCGGTGTGATCACCGCGATGATCGGCATCTTCGCGGTCGCCCCGCGCCGGGCCGACCGAAGCGGCATGTCCGCGATCAACCGGGGCTTCTTCATCTCCGCGGTGATCTCGCTCGCGCTGGTCGCCGTGGCGGTCTTCGTCTATCTGCCCGGAAAGTACTCGGACCTGAACGGCGTGACGGACGCGGCGATCAGCGGCAAGAACGGCGATCCGCGGATCCTCGCGCTGGTCGCGGTGGCGATCGGCATCCTGCTCGCCGCCGTGATCCAGCAGCTGACCGGCTACTTCACCGAGACGACCCGCCGGCCTGTGCGCGACATCGGCAAGACCTCGCTCACCGGTCCGGCCACCGTCGTACTCGCCGGTATCTCGATCGGTCTCGAATCTGCCGTGTACACGGCGCTGCTGATCGGGCTCGGCGTCTACGGGGCGTTCCTGCTCGGCGGTACGTCGATCATGCTGGCCCTGTTCGCGGTCGCGCTGGCCGGTACCGGTCTGCTCACCACGGTCGGCGTGATCGTCGCCATGGACACCTTCGGCCCGGTCTCCGACAACGCGCAGGGCATCGCCGAGATGTCGGGCGACGTCGAGGGCGCGGGCGCGCAGGTGCTCACCAACCTGGACGCCGTCGGCAACACGACCAAGGCCATCACCAAGGGCATCGCCATCGCCACCGCGGTGCTGGCGGCCTCGGCGCTGTTCGGGTCGTACCGCGACGCGATCACGACCGGGGCGAACGACGTCGGAGAGAAGCTCTCCGGGGCGGGCGCCCCGATGAGTCTGATGATGGACATCTCGCAGCCCAACAACCTGGTCGGTCTCATCGCCGGGGCGGCGGTCGTCTTCCTCTTCTCCGGGCTCGCCATCAACGCGGTGTCGCGTTCGGCCGGCGCCGTGGTGTTCGAGGTGCGCCGGCAGTTCCGTGAGCGGCCCGGGATCATGGACTTCAGCGAGAAGCCCGAGTACGGCCGGGTCGTCGACATCTGCACCAAGGACGCCCTGCGGGAGTTGGCCACACCGGGTCTGCTGGCCGTGATGGCGCCCATCTTCATCGGCTTCACGCTCGGCGTCGGCGCGCTCGGCTCCTATCTGGCCGGTGCGATCGGCGCGGGCACCCTGATGGCCGTGTTCCTCGCCAACTCCGGCGGTGCCTGGGACAACGCCAAGAAGCTCGTGGAGGACGGCCACCACGGTGGCAAGGGCAGCGACGCGCACGCGGCGACAGTGATCGGCGACACGGTCGGCGACCCCTTCAAGGACACCGCGGGCCCGGCGATCAACCCGTTGCTGAAGGTGATGAACCTGGTGGCGTTGCTGATCGCGCCCGCGGTGATCAAGTTCTCCTACGGCGACGACAAGAACATCGGCGTGCGGATCCTGATCGCGATCCTCGCGGTCGCGGTCATCATCGGCGCGGTGTACATCTCCAAGCGGCGCGGCATCGCGGTGGGGGACGACGAGGAGGATGCCGGCCGGGTGTCCAAGTCGGCGGATCCCGCGGTGGTTTCGTAGGCCGTACGTACCCGGTTCGCTCAACGGGCGGGCGGGTGGCGCACATTGGTGCGCCGCCCGCCCGTCTCGCGTCCGTGCGCGCCCGCACCGTGAGTCTTCTCTCCTGCGGTGCAAATAACATTAAAAAGCTACTTAATGGTCGTTCGGGGCATGGAGGTGAACGGTCTGCCGTGTAGGGTCCGTGGGCCGAAAGCATGGAAGGGACCGAACCGGTGAACAAGAAGCTCGCGGCCGCGCTGTCCGGCGGTGCGGTACTGGTGCTGGGGCTGACGGGATGCAGCGGCGGCAGCAACGACAAGCTGAACGGCTGGGCCAAGCAGGTCTGTGACGCGGTGCAGCCGCAGGCCAAGAAGATCGCGGCCGCCAACACCGCGATCCAGCAGCAGACCTCGGACAACAGCGCGCCCGCGGACGTCCAGAAGACCGACGCGCAGGCATTCCAGGACATGTCGGACGCCTACCAGGCGATCAGCGTCGCCGTGAACTCGGCCGGTGCGCCCGACGTCGACAACGGCGAGAAGAAGCAGCAGGACGCCGTCAAGGAGCTGAGCGCCCTTTCGGCGCAGTACGCCTCCCTGACGAAGCAGGTCGACAAGCTGGACACGAAGAACCAGGCGAAGTTCGCCGACGGCCTCAAGAACATCGCGACGGATCTGGCCGAGCTGAGCAAGACCGGCAGCGACGCGCTCAAGAACCTGGAGGAGGGCGACGTGGGCAAGGCCATGGCCGGGCAGGAGAGCTGCAAGTCGGCGTCCTCGCAGTCTTCGCCGTCCTCGTCGGAGTCCGCGCCGTCGTCTTCGTCGCCTTCATCTTCGTCGTCGTCGTCTTCTTCTTCGTCCTCGTCCGGTTCGTCGAAGGCGGGCTGAGCGCGGGGTGGCGAGGCCGACGCCGGGGGTGCGCGGGTGCGTGCGCCACCCGCATGCGCGGACACAGCGCGGGCATGGGCCCCGCCCGCGCGTACGGAGACCATGCCTACGGACACAATGGGAAGCGTGAGCAACGCCACTGTGCCCCCTTTTCCTTCCTTGACCACCCTGCCGTCCGCCGACCGTCCCGACGTCGCCGCCCGGCTGCGCGAGGCACTGCTCGGTGCCTCCTTCACCGCCGACGGACTGCTCGAACTGCTCGGCGCCCCGGCCTACGCGGCGCTCGCCCGCAGCGAGACCGTGCCCGCGCTCCGGGCGACC
The DNA here is from genome assembly GCF_042268025.1 of Streptomyces sp. NPDC056161. Lineage (NCBI taxonomy): Bacteria > Bacillati > Actinomycetota > Actinomycetes > Kitasatosporales > Streptomycetaceae > Streptomyces > Streptomyces sp. NPDC056161. Next base: position 32,674 of record NZ_JBHJUV010000006.1, on the reverse strand, counting down.
CGCGGGGACACCCCGCTGGAGACGCTCGTACGGCTGTTCCTGTTGCAGCAACCCGTCGGGTACGCGCGCGTGGCCGACGTACTGCCCGTCCCGGAGTGCCTGGAGAGCGGCTGGCTGGTGCGCACGGGCGGTGACGAGATCGCCGCCGGCGTGGACGTACGGCCGTACGGCGGTCCGGCCGGTGAGGACTGGTTCATCGTGTCCGACCTCGGCTGTGCGGTCGGCGGCGCGGGCGGCATCGGGAACCGGAACGAAGGGGTCGTGCTCGGTGTCGGCGGCGCCTCCACCACCCTCGCCGGCATCACCGTCCGCACGCCCGTCGCCGCCGCGCTCGACCTCGGCACCGGGTCCGGGATCCAGGCACTGCACGCCGCTCAGCACGCCACGCGCGTGACGGCGACCGACGTCAACCCGCGCGCCCTGCACTTCACCGCGCTGACCCTCGCCCTGTCCGGCGCACCGGCCGCTGACCTGCGCGAAGGGTCGCTGTTCGAGCCGGTCGAGGACGGGGAGACGTACGACCTGATCGTCTCGAACCCGCCCTTCGTGATCTCTCCCACCCGGCTCCCGTCGTCCCCCTCGGCCGAAGCGCCCCGCGATGCCCCTGCGGTCACTCGGCTGACCTACCGGGACGGCGGGATGGGCGGGGACGATCTGTGCCGCTCGCTCGTTCAGCAGGCGGGGGAACGACTGAACGAGGGCGGGTTCGCGCAGTTCCTCGCCAACTGGCAGCACGTGGAAGGGGAGGACTGGCAGGACAGGATCAGGTCATGGGTACCGCGCGGGTGCGACGCCTGGGTCGTGCAGCGCGAGGTGCAGGACGTCACGCAGTACGCCGAGCTGTGGCTCAGGGACGCCGGTGACCACCGCGGGGACACCGGGGAGTACCAGGCGCGGTACGACGCCTGGCTCGACGAGTTCGAGGCGCGCAAGGTCAAGGCGGTGGGCTTCGGCTGGATCACGCTGCGCAGGACGGATGCCGCCGAGCCCTCCGTCACCGTGGAGGAATGGCCGCATCCGATCGAACAGCCGCTCGGTGAGGTGGTCCGGGCGCGCTTCGACCGTCTCGACTATCTCCGGGAACACGATGACGCGGCGCTGCTCGACGGCCACTTCCGGCTGGTCGCCGAAGTCGTCCAGGAGCAGGTCGGACTGCCCGGCGCCGAGGACCCGGAGCATGTCGTGCTGCGCCAGAACCGGGGGATGCGCCGCGCCACCATGGTGGACACCGTCGGCGCGGGCTTCGCGGGCGTGTGCGACGGCACGCTGAGCGCCGGCCGCATCCTGGACGCCATCGCCCAACTCGTGGGCGAGGACCCGGTGGTGCTGCGTGACCGCACGCCGGCACAGATCCGCCTGCTCGTGGAACAGGGGTTCCTCGAACCGGCCGGGTGACGGGGCGGTGACGGCGCCTCGCGCCGGCCGGGGCGCGCTCGGGGTGTCGAGCCGGACGTGTTCCGGGGAGCCCGCCCATGCCGCGCCCCTGGCCGTGCCGGGCGCCTGACTCTGCCGCGCACCCCGCCGTACCGCGCGCCTGGCCGTCCCGTGCACCCGACCGTGCTCCTGGCCGTACCGTGCACCCGACCGTGCGCGGTGCCCGGCAGCCCGCCTCGCGCCGCGCCCCCGGGCCGCGCCCCCGGCCATGCCGCGCCCCCGGCCATGTCGCGCACCCGTCGTCCGTGCCTGGTGCCCGCGCCTGGCCGGTTTCCGGTCGTGGTCGGCGCAGTCCCGCGGTGGGTGGTCGCGCCGCAGCCCCGCGGTGTGCGGTCGCGGTACGGAACGGCCCGTGAGCCGTGCGTGGCGGAAATCGGCCGGAAAGGTGCGGGCGGCCGGATCGAAAGCGGAAGGTGTCCGGAGTCACTTGCGTGGTCTGTCGGCCCCGCGTTCACTTCGGATTCGCCCACCCGCCGCTCGCGCGTGCCAGTCTCCGGGCGCTGGATACGCACGAACGGAGGGAAAGGGGCGCAAGGAACCATGGAGAGCGGACCAGCGATCTTCGCGGGAGCGGTGTTCGCCCTGTTCGGGGGCGCTTTGCTGGTATGGACAGGCATGCGGCTGCACCATCGTGAGCAGGTCGCCCACGGTGTGAGTCAGGTCGCATCGGCGACCCTCGCCGGCCTCGTCTCGGTGATCGCGCTGGGCCTCGCGGCGTACTGCTTCACCCGCATCTGAAGGCGGTACGCACGCTGTCCCGTGCGTAAGGGGAGCGTTACCCTCCGAAAAGGGCCGCGTGGGTCGCCCGGCAGTCCGGGCGGCAGGAATGGCGGTAGTCGGGTTACCGTTCGAGTGGCCGTTGCGGGCTTTTCCCGTTTGACACGGGGGCGGGATGTACCGTCACACTCCGCAGCGTCACCACCACCCACCCCCAGGACGAAGACCTGGGGAGGCCCCAGCGTCGACCGGAGAGAAGAGCGAAGTTGTCCCCGACCAGCGAGACCGCACAGGGCGGCCGCCGACTCGTCATCGTCGAGTCGCCTGCCAAGGCGAAGACGATCAAGGGCTACCTCGGCCCCGGCTACGTAGTCGAAGCGAGCGTCGGGCACATCCGCGACCTCCCCAACGGCGCCGCGGAGGTGCCGGACAAGTACACCGGCGAGGTGCGCCGCCTCGGCGTGGACGTCGAGCACGACTTCCAGCCCATCTACGTGATCAACGCTGACAAAAAGGCGCAGGTCAAGAAGCTCAAGGACCTGCTGAAGGACTCCGACGAACTCTTCCTCGCCACCGATGAGGACCGGGAGGGCGAGGCCATCGCCTGGCACCTCCAGGAGGTGCTCAAGCCGAAGATCCCGGTCAAGCGGATGGTCTTCCACGAGATCACCAAGGACGCCATCCGCGCGGCCGTCGCCAATCCGCGCCAGCTCAACCAGCGACTCGTCGACGCCCAGGAGACCCGCCGCATCCTCGACCGCCTCTACGGCTACGAGGTCTCGCCGGTCCTGTGGAAGAAGGTCATGCCGCGCCTGTCGGCCGGCCGTGTCCAGTCCGTCGCCACCCGGCTCGTGGTGGAGCGGGAACGCGAGCGCATCGCGTTTCGTTCTGCTGAGTACTGGGACCTGACGGGCACCTTCGCGACCGGCCGCGCGGGGGATCCGTCGGATCCGTCGTCGCTCGTCGCCCGCCTGCAGAGCGTCGACGGAAGGCGGGTCGCGCAGGGCCGCGACTTCGACTCCCTGGGACAACTCAAGAGCGCGAACACCCTCCACCTCGACGAGACGAACGCCCGCGCCCTCGCCGCCGCTCTGGAGAACACCCGGTTCTCGGTGCGGTCCGTGGAGTCCAAGCCGTACCGCCGCTCGCCGTACGCCCCGTTCCGTACGACGACGCTCCAGCAGGAGGCGAGCCGCAAACTCGGCTTCGGTGCGAAGGCGACGATGCAGATCGCGCAGAAGCTGTACGAGAACGGCTACATCACGTACATGCGTACGGACTCCACGACGCTGAGCGAGACCGCCATCAACGCCGCTCGCACCCAGGTCACGCAGCTGTACGGGGCGAACTACCTGCCGACCCAGCCGCGTACGTACGCCGGGAAGGTCAAGAACGCGCAGGAGGCGCACGAGGCGATCCGCCCCTCGGGGGATCGGTTCCGCACGCCTGCCGAGACCGGCCTGGCCGGCGACCAGTTCAGGCTGTACGAACTGATCTGGAAGCGGACGGTCGCCTCCCAGATGAAGGACGCGACCGGCAACAGCGTCACCGTGCGGATCGGTGGCACGGCCGCCGACGGACGGGACGTCGAGTTCAGTGCGTCCGGCAAGACCATCACCTTCCACGGATTCCTCAAGGCGTACGTCGAGGGAGCCGACGACCCGAACGCCGAGCTGGACGACCGCGAGCGCCGGCTGCCGCAGGTCGCGCAGGGCGACGCCCTCAGCGCCGAGGAGATCACGGTCGACGGGCACTCCACCAAGCCCCCGGCCCGTTACACCGAGGCCAGCCTGGTCAAGGAGCTGGAGGAGCGGGAGATCGGCCGTCCGTCGACCTACGCGTCGATCATCGGCACGATCCTCGACCGCGGCTACGTGTTCAAGAAGGGCACGGCCCTGGTGCCGTCCTTCCTGTCCTTCGCCGTGGTGAACCTCCTGGAGAAGCACTTCGGCCGGCTCGTCGACTACGACTTCACCGCGAAGATGGAGGACGACCTCGACCGCATCGCCCGCGGCGAGGCACAGTCCGTGCCGTGGCTGAAGCGCTTCTACTTCGGTGAGACGACGCCCGACGGCGGCTTCGCAGCGGGTGGCCCTGGCGGCGCCGCCGAGGCCGGCAACGGCGACGGCGACCACCTCGGCGGCCTCAAGGAACTGGTGACCGACCTGGGCGCGATCGACGCGCGCGAGGTGTCGTCGTTCCCCGTGGGCAACGACATCGTGCTGCGCGTCGGCCGCTACGGCCCGTACATCGAGCGCGGCGAGAAGGACACCGAGCAGCACCAGCGTGCCGACATCCCGCAGGACCTGGCCCCCGACGAGCTGAACGTCGACCTGGCCGAGGAATTCCTCGCCAAGCCGAGCGGCGAGCGCCCCCTGGGCACCGACCCGGAGACCGGCCGCCCGATCGTCGCCAAGGGCGGCCGCTACGGCCCGTACGTCACGGAGGTCCTGCCCGAAGGCACCCCGAAGACGGGCAAGAACGCCGTCAAGGCGCGCACCGCCTCCCTCTTCAAGTCGATGTCCCTGGACACGGTGACGCTGGAGGAGGCGCTGCGCCTGATGTCGCTGCCGCGCGTCGTCGGCAAGGACGCGGACGGCGTGGAGATCACCGCGCAGAACGGGCGCTACGGGCCGTACCTGAAGAAGGGCACGGACTCGCGTTCGCTCCAGGCCGAGGACCAGCTCTTCACCATCACGCTGGAGGAGGCGGAGGCGATCTACGCCCAGCCCAAGCAGCGTGGCCGGGCCGCCGCCAAGCCTCCGCTGAAGGAACTGGGCGCCGACCCGGTCAGCGGCAAGCCGGTGGTCGTCAAGGACGGCCGCTTCGGGCCGTACGTCACCGACGGGGAGACCAACGCGACCCTGCGCTCCGATGACAGCGTCGAGGCGATCACTCCGGAGCGTGGTTTCGAACTGCTCGCCGAGAAGCGGGCGAAGGGGCCCGCCAAGAAGACGGCGAAGAAGGCGACCGCGAAGAAGGCCGCCCCGGCGAAGAAGACCGCCGCCAAGAAGACGGCGGCGAAGAAGACGACCACCGCCGCGAAGAAGACCACGGCCAAGAAGACCACCGCGAAGAAGGCGACGGCCTCGAAGGCGGCCACGGAGGACTGACAGCCCAAGGGGCGGCGAGAGTCCGAGGCGGCGAGAGTCCGGGATGGCGGCGTGTCCGGGGCGGCGACGAACCCCGGGCGGCGTGGGTCGGTGGGTTGCAGTGCGGATTGCAGGCCGGTTTGCACTGCGGGCGGCGTGATCCGTGCAGACCGGATCGCCGGAGTCGGCGAACTGCGCCGCATCCGGGTCGTCGGAGCCGCCGTCCCGCGTCGGGCCGGAGCCGCCGTCCCCCCGTGGGGCTTGGACCGGGCTTGGACCACCGGGGGCGTCGAGCGGGCGACGTGTCGGGATCCGGACGGCGATCCGTGGGCCCCGGACGGCCACCACCGGTGGACCGACCCGTATCTCCGTACCGAATGCACTCGCACACCAGGCGCATCGACTTCGCAAAGGGCGCGCCCAGGCATCACTTTGATGTCGGGGCGTGTACATGTCCGGACGCGCGCCATCCGCTGTCGGTGGCTGCCGATAGGCTGAACGCATGACGCGAGCCGAGCAGCCAACGGCCCACAGCACGAACCCCGACGACGCACTCGTGGCGGATTCCCGCGAGCGCGCCGTCCGCTCCCTGCTGCGCCAGCCCGAGCTGAAACGCCTGTGGAGCGCACAGCAGGTCGGCGGAGTCGGGGACGTCCTCGCACTCCTGGTGCTGGTGGTCCTCGCCCTCCAAACGGCAGTCACCGAAGGCTCGTTCGGCGGTGGGTACCGGGGCGTGGCGTTCGCGGTGGCGGCCGTCTTCGCCGCGCGTGTCGTCGCGACGTTCCTCTTCGGCGCCGTCCTCCTCGGTCCGCTCACCTCCCTCACCTCCCAGGGAGGCGCGCTCGACCGCCGCTGGACCATGGTCGGCGCCGACGGCCTGCGGGCCGCGCTGCTGATCGTCGCCCCGCTGTGGATCGACTGGACGCCGGCCAACGCGCTCACCATGATCCTGGTGACGGCCTTCGTCACGGGGGTCGCCGAGCGCCTCTGGACCGTCTGCCGGGAGAGCGCGGCCCCCGCGCTGCTGCCCGCCCCGCCGCCGGAGGGCGCGACGGTCCGGCCGCTGCCGGACCACATGGACGCCCTGCGCCGCCTGTCACTGCGTACGAGCTTCGCGGCGATCCCGCTGGCCGCGGCCGTACTGGTCGCCGCGGCGCTCCTGAACAACCTGCTCGGCACCGGCCTCGACTGGTTCGACCAGCACCAGGTGGCGCTCGGCTCGTACGTGGCGGCCGGGCTGTTCGCCGCGTCCCTCTCCGTGGTCGCCTTCCTGGAGCTGCCCGACGTGCGCACCCCGCGCGCGCGATCTCCGCTCGAAGGACTGCGCCGCCCCCGGACCGGCTCCGGCGTGGACAAGGGCCGCACGGGCGTCATCCCGCTGCTGGTGGCGGCCTGCGCGGCCGTTGCCGGGGCGATCTCCGCCGCCGTCGCCGTGTCGGTGCTGCACGCCGCGGAACTGGGCGGCGGCCCGGTGCTCTACGGCCTGCTGGTGCTCGCCCTGGCCGGCGGGGTCGTCGTCGGCATCCGTACCGCCCCGGCCGTCCTGCCGTCGCTCTCCCGCCGCCGGCTGCTGGCCCTGGCCATCGCCTTCACCGGTGTGGCCCTGCTCGCCGCCGGGCTGGTCCCGGACGTCACCAGTGTGGTGCTGATCGGTGCGCTGGCCGGGATCGGCGCGGGGGCCGCCGCCAACACCGGGCACACGCTGCTCGACCAGGAGGCCGAGGACCACCGCCGGGCACGCACGACCGAGCACCTGCACGCTGTCGTCCGGGTCTGCGTCGCGTTCGGCGCGCTGATCGCGCCCCTGGTGGCGGCGCTCATCGGACCGCACCGCCTGGCCAACGGCAAGTTCGTGTTCGAGCACGGCGGCGCCGCCTTCACGCTGATGCTGGTGGGGGCGCTGCTGCTGCCGGTGGCCGCGCTGGTGCTGGCCAAGGTCGACGACCGGTCCGGCGTGCCGCTGCGGCACGACCTGCGCGACGCGCTGCTCGGCGGGGACGACCCGGCGCAGGCCCCCGCCACGAGCGGCTTCTTCATCGCCCTGGAGGGCGGCGACGGCGCCGGGAAGTCCACCCAGGCCGAGGCGCTCGCCGAGTGGATCCGGGCCAAGGGGCACGAGGTCGTCCTCACCCACGAACCGGGGGCCACGCCCGTGGGCAAGCGGCTGCGGTCGATCCTGCTGGACGTGTCGTCGGCCGGGCTGTCCCACCGCACGGAGGCACTGCTGTACGCGGCCGACCGCGCCGAGCACGTCGACACGGTCGTGCGGCCCGCGCTGGAGCGGGGCGCCGTCGTCATCTCCGACCGGTACATCGACTCCTCGGTGGCCTACCAGGGGGCGGGCCGCGATCTGTCCCCGACCGAGATCGCGCGGATCAACCGCTGGGCGACCAACGGCCTGGTCCCGCATCTGACCGTGCTGCTGGACGTGTCCCCGGAGGCCGCCCGCGAGCGGTTCACGGAGGCCCCGGACCGGCTGGAGTCGGAGCCCGCGGAGTTCCACGCGCGCGTGCGGGCCGGTTTCCTGACGCTGGCCGCCGCCGACCCGGGCCGTTACCTGGTCGTGGACGCGGGCCAGGAACCCGAGGCCGTCACCACCGTCATCCGGCACCGTCTCGACACCGTGCTGCCGCTGTCCGAGGCCGAGATCAAGGCCCAGGAGGAGGCCCGCAAGGCCGCCGAGGAGGAGGCCCGCCGCAAGGCCGAGGAAGAGGCCGCCCGCAAGGCCGAGGAGGAGCGCCTGGAGCGTGAGCGCCAGGAGCAGCTGGCCCGGCTGCGCGCCGAGGAGGAGGAGCGCAAGCAGCGCGAGCTGGAGGAGGCGCAGCGGCGCGAGGCGGAACGGCAGGCCGAGGAGGCCCGGCAGCGGGCGGAGGAGGCCAGGCGCCGGGCGGAGGAGGAGCGGCAGCGGCTGCTCGCCGAGGAGAAGATCCGGGCCGAGGAGGAGGCCCGCCGCAAGGCCGAGGAGGAGCGGCGGCGCAAGCAGGCCGAGGAGGAGGCCAGGCTGCGCGCCGAGGAAGAGGCGCGGCGCCGGGAGAAGCAGCGCAAGGCCGAAGAGGCGCTGATGCGGGCCGAGGAGGCCAGGCGCCAGGCCGCCGACGCGGCGGTCGCGGCCGACGCGGTGGCCCAGCAGCCGGTGGCACCGCGGCCGACGGCACCCGGGGTGACACCGGAGGCCACGACCGTGGAGACGCCCATGGTGACTCCGGGCGCCGACGAGACGGCCGTACTGCGGCCGGTGCGTGAGGAACGGGACGCCGAGGCCGGGCCCGCCCGCGGGCCGGAGTCCGCGTCCGAGGTGACGACGCAGCTGCCGCAGCCGCCGGTCCCGCCGGGTGCGGCGGAGGAGACGGCCGTGCTGCCGCCCGTACCGGCCGGTGACCCGGCGGACCGGGTGCCGCAGGGCTTCTTCCGGGACGAGCGGCCGGCGGCCGACCGCTCCGAGGACCGTACGCGCGAGATGCCGCAGGTCGACGTGGACGCCGACGGTGCGGTGCGACGGCGCCCGCGGCCCGACTGGGCCGAGGAGACGCCGTTGGACGACCTGCCGACACTGGCGGACGAACTGCTCGGCGGGTACGACGACGAGGAGCACGAGAGCCGGGACGGGCGGGGCCGGGGGCGGCGCGGCTGATCGTGTCCGGGTGCCGGGTGCCGGGTGCCGGGTGCCGGGGCGGGGCGGGGGACGCACGTCCCTTGCGCCCGGCCGGCTCACCGGAGACGACCGACGCCCCGTTGTCAGTGGGCGCCCGCACAATGGATTCCGGACCGTACGACGTGAACGCGGACCGTGGTTCGCGGACTGTGACCATGGTGCGTGGACCGTGACCACGCACCGTGGGCACGGACCGTGAAGACACAGTGCGAGTACTTACTGCGAGTACCTACTGCGAGCACTTACTGCGAACACGCGATGTGAACGTGCAACGTGACGGAAGGGCGGCGTGACCCATGACCGTGTGGGACGACCTCGTCGGGCAGGAGAAGGTGAGCGAACTGCTCACCGCGGCTGCCCGGGACGCCGACGCCCTCGTCACCGCCGCCGCCGCGGACGCGCCGCCGCCGGAGGCGTCCAGGATGACCCACGCATGGCTGTTCACGGGCCCGCCCGGCGCGGGCCGCAACCAGGCGGCGCGCGCCTTCGCCGCGGCTCTGCAGTGCGTGAGCCCCGACCGGGCCCTGGGCGGGGCCCCCGGCTGCGGATTCTGCGACGGCTGCCACACGGCGCTGCTCGGCACCCACGCGGATGTCTCCACGGTCGCGGCGGTCGGCACCGAGATCCTGGTCAAGGACATGCGGGACACGGTCCGCAAGTCGTTCACGTCCCCGGCGAACGGCCGCTGGCAGGTGATCCTCGTCGAGGACGCCGAGCGGTTGAACGAGAAGTCCGCCAACGCCGTCCTCAAGGCCGTGGAGGAACCCGCCCCGCGCACGGTGTGGCTGCTGTGCGCGCCCTCGATCGAGGACGTGCTGCCCACCATCCGTTCCCGCTGCCGGCACCTCAGCCTGCGCACGCCGCCGGTGGACGCAGTCGCGGACATGCTCGTCCGGCGCGAGGGCATCGAGCCCGATGCCGCCGCCGCCGCGGCCCGCGCCACCCAGGGGCATGTCGAGCGGGCCCGCCGCCTGGCCACCGACCCGGCCGCACGGGAGCGCCGGGCCTCCGTGCTCAAGCTGCCGCTGCGTCTCGACGAGGTCGGGAGCTGTCTCAGGGCGGCCCAGCAACTGGTCGACGCGGCGACCGACGACGCCAGACAGCTCGCCGAGGAGATGGACGGCAAGGAGACGGAGGAGCTGAAGGCGGCGCTGGGCGCGGCCCAGGGCGGACGCCTGCCGCGTGGCACGGCCGGCGTGATGAAGGACCTGGAGGACATGCAGAAGCGCCGCAGAACCCGGACGCAGCGCGACAGCCTCGACGTCGCGCTGGGCGACCTCACCGGCTTCTACCGCGACGTCCTCGCCCTGCAACTCGGCTCCCGCGTGGCCTTGGCCAACACCGATGCCGAGCAGGATCTGGAGCGGCTCGCGCGGGCCGGTTCACCGGAGTCCACCCTGCGCCGTATCGAGGCGATCTCGGCGTGCCGGGAAGCACTGGAGGGCAACGTGGCGCCGCTGCTCGCGGTGGAGGCGATGACGATGGCACTGAGAGCGGGCTGACCGCGGCGCCGACCGGGGCCCGGCGTGTCGGACATGCCGTTGACCCCGTCACCCGAAAGAGCCACGAAGGCCACGCACAGCGTCCATCCGGTCGCTCAGCGTTACGCTCGCCTGATGCACATCAGGCGAACCCCCCGCCAGACCAACCCCGTGGCCCGCGCCATGGCCACCGCCCTCACCACCGTGGTGCTCGTCGCCGCGTGCTCCGCCGGCAGCTCGGTGACGGCGACCAGCGACCTGGCAGAGGCGGCGCTGGCCCCGCTGCCCAGTACGACACCTCCCGCGCTCGCGCCGTACTACGGGCAGAAACTCGCCTGGCGCAACTGCGGCGTCGAGGGCTTCCAGTGCGCGACGCTGAAGGCGCCGCGCGACTACGCCGACCCGGGCTCGGGCGACGTACGACTCGCCGTCGCCCGCAAGCAGACCACCGGCAGGACCACCAGCAATACCACCGGCAAGAACAAGCCGCTCGGCTCGCTCCTCGTCAACCCGGGCGGCCCGGGCGGCTCCGCGGTCGACTACCTGCAGCGGTACGCGGGGATCGGCTACCCGGCCGAGGTCCGCGCCCGCTACGACATGGTGGCGATGGATCCGCGCGGCGTCGCCCGCAGCGAGCCCGTCGAATGCCTGGACGGGCGGCAGATGGACACGTACACGCAGGCCGACGTCACACCGGACGACGTCGCGGAGACGGAAGCACTGGTCGGGCAGTTCAAGAAGTTCGCGGAGGGCTGCGGGGGCCGCTCTCCGCAACTGCTGCGCCATGTCTCCACGGTGGAGGCCGCCCGGGACATGGACATCCTGCGCGCCGCGCTCGGGGACCAGAAGCTGAACTACGTGGGCGCGTCGTACGGGACGTTCCTCGGGGCGACGTACGCCGGGCTGTTCCCGCAGCGGGCGGGCCGCCTGGTCCTGGACGGCGCCATGGACCCGTCGCTGTCCGCGCGCCGGCTGAACCTGCAGCAGACGGCGGGCTTCGAGACGGCGTTCCAGGCGTTCGCCAAGGAGTGCGTGCGGCAGACCGACTGCCCGCTCGGCGCCAAGGGCACCACCACGGCGCAGGTCGGCGACCACCTACAGGCGTTCTTCCGCAAGCTCGACGAGCACCCCATTCCGGCCGGCGACGCCGACGGCCGGACCCTCGGCGAGGCGCTGGCCACCACCGGGGTGATCGCGGCGATGTACGACGAGGCGGCCTGGCCGCAACTGCGCGAGGCACTCACCTCGGCGATGAAGAAACGCGACGGCGCCGGTCTGCTCGCACTCGCGGACAGCTACTACGAACGGGACGGCGACGGCCGCTACACGAACCTGATGTTCGCCAACGCGGCCGTGAACTGCCTCGACCTCCCGCCCGCCTTCGACACACCCGAGCAGGTCGAAAAGGACCTCCCGGTCTTCGAGAAGGCGTCCCCCGTCTTCGGCAGGGGCCTGGCCTGGGCGGCCCTGAGCTGCGCGTACTGGCCGGTGCGGGCCACCGGCGGGCAGCACCGCATCGAGGCCAGGGGCGCAGGACCGATCGTCGTCGTGGGCACCACCCGCGACCCGGCGACGCCGTACTCCTGGGCGCAGTCCCTCTCCCGCCAGCTCACCTCGGCCCGCCTGCTCACCTACGACGGTGACGGCCACACCGCCTACGGCCGGGGCAGCACCTGCATCGACTCCGCGATCAACGCGTACCTGCTGAAGGGAACCCCGCCGGCCAACGGAAAGCGCTGCTCATAGCCTCGCCGCACGCCCCGGAGGCCCCTCCTCCGGGGCGTGTACGAAGCACCTCCGAAACTGTGTAGACTTACCGCCGTCGCTGATCGCACCATAAGTGCGTACGACACGCCGCTTTAGCTCAGATGGCCAGAGCAACGCACTCGTAATGCGTAGGTCTCGGGTTCGAATCCCGAAAGCGGCTCCATGGTGAACCCTAGGCCGTGCCTTTGGCCTGGGGTTTCTCTCTTTCGTTGACCTTGGGATCCGGGCGAATCGGGCACGTGCGGTCTGTGCATCGTAATGCGTAGGTCAGAGGTGTCGCTTCTGTGACGAGAATCCAGCTTTAAGCCTCTGAACTGGTCCTTTGAGTTTCGGGGTGGCTGGATCCGCCTCGCATCGCGGGTCTCCGGTGGACAAGCGGCGGACAGCCGTGCAGCGGGGGTGCAGTCCTGCTCAGATCCCGACGAGGACGACTGGCTCCTTGGCCCATGGCGGCAGCGCTGTCCGTGGTCCGACGCTCTCGTGGGTATTCGACAAGAGTGGCGGCTGTTGGCGGCTGTTGGCTCGGACGCTTGGCGGTGCTTCTGGCCTCGCGTCGCCGGACTGACGGTGGCCACCACATATGGTTCTGATCCGCTCTCTGGATGCTGTTGGTGGTCTCTAGGTCCGCACTTCGCAGGTCGCTGAAAAGATTCTCTCGGCGACGCCTGAATTCTGGCTCTGTCAAGATTCCGTGAAGCCGATCACGCTTCTGTGTGCCGGTGAGGCTCCGTCATGGGCGACGTGATACTCGCCGCGTGTGAGGAGCTGCTGAAGACTGTGTTACCGCACCTGGGCGGGGTGCTCGTGGAGTAAGTAAGCTCCGAGGGCGGGGTGTTACGTGCCGGGGCACTAGAACACCGGAGTCGGAGCTGGTGCCGTGTCCCGACTGCGGAGCGCTGTCCCTGCGGCGGTACAGCGGATACCAGCGCCACCTCGCGGACGGTGCGGTCGGCGGGCGGTTGTGGTGGCCCTTGCGCAGGGCGAACTCCTCGACCCCGTGTACTCGTGGCGTGGCAGCGGGCGGGTCGGGCAGGGCCATGACCAGGGCCAGCAGGGCGGTCCGCCCGGCCGGCTAGGGCCACCGCGATGGGGCCGCAGGAGAAGCCCCGATGATGACCACCATCTTCGTCGCCGCCCCCAAGCCCCGGACATGGCCGCTGACGGTGGAGCAGTTCGCAGTTCGGCTGGGGGAGCGCTGGCCGCAGGCCGAGATCTTCGCGCACCATGCCCCGGTCTCCGGCGAGGACTACCTCGACTTTCAGCTGGACCTGGAGGGTATGACCCGTACGGTCAGCTACTACGACCACAGCAACCTGATCCTCGGCGATGGGGACCCGGAGTTCTGGGCCGACACCATCGTCTGGTTCCTCGGCCTGCTCCCGGCTGACGCCGACGCTGTTGCCATGGTCGAGGTGAACCCGGAACACACCATCCCGATCCCGCCGCGGGCCGACGCCGAAACCATCCACGCCCTGTTGGAGGGGCTTGCCGAAGCCGAGTAGCCGCGGTTCCACTCCGTAGATGAGTGGTCTGGCGGCAGGCCCTATAAGCGGCCCTCTTGCGCGAGAGGGCAGTTATGAGGTCGGAGCCGGACGGCGAGCACGCAGACTACGCCATGCGTGCTTTGTTCCCAACTGCACCGCAGGTGTACTCGTAGGTGCATACAGGGGAGGCGCCGATCTACCTCCTCCACCGGGTTCGTCCACTCTCTGCCGGGACGTGCGGCGCGGGCGCTTCAGGCGTGCGACGTCGCGATCCGCGCCCTGATCACGCTCGCGTTCGCCATCTGCGCGGACGAGACCCCGCTCAAGGTGGGGCCTGCCGCACTCTCGCGGGGAAGAAGGAAGCCAAGGGCTACCTGCACGTCGCCTGCACCGACCTGTACACCCGCTTCTTGCTCGGCGACCGCTCGATGCCGAGCTGATTCGGGTCGACACGGCAGTGGACGGCGCGTGCGAGGTGGGTGATGAGCACGATGGCGCTCGTGGAAGGGGCCGTGGTGGCGGTCCGCTGCAGCCGCTGCTCCGCTTCTGTCAGGAGCCCTACGCGGGGGTTCCCGCAGGTTCCCTCCACTGGATCCCGTCCTTGCCGTCGTCGGTGAGGGTCTGGGCTATGACGTTGCCAGGCTGCGGGTAGAGCGGGTGCAGCTTGAAGTAGCCGGGCGCGTTCAAGAGCGACGCGTCGCACACCGGGTCGCCGTGGATGCAGTACCGCGTGACCGGAACGCCGTTGAACTCGGTCGGCCCGGCGCCCGGGGAAGTTAACCCGGGCACGCCCCATCCCTTCGGGATCTGGGCCGTCAAGCCGGTGCCAGGCTGCATCGGGTCGGCGTAGAGCATGCCGTCGACCTGCGAGAGCGGAATGCTGGTGCCACCGCCCGTGATTGTCTGGAGCACGTCGTCCGCGACCTGTGCGCCCTGGGAGTAGCCGGTGATCGTGATGCGTGCGTCCGGGTGGGAGCTGTAGGTGTCCTCCGCCGCCTTCAACGCCGCCTGGTAGCCCTGTTGCACGCTGGAGTCGTAGTTCGGTGCGATGAGGGCGTCGGGGCGGAATTGCAGGGTGCCGAGGTCGATGAGCGACCCGCTAGGGCCGACGAACGGGCCGGCGGTGGCCGGGTAGCACACCGGGAGCGCGGAGGAGCCGGGCGGAAGAGTCTTGTTCGCCTCGACGTAGGAGGTAGTAGTGGTCGGGCAGTCAGGCGTGGGGTTCGTGGCGCCGGTGCCGCCGATCTCGATGTAGTAGTGCCCTGAACCAGCCGCTTGTGCGGCGGAGGAGAACGCGACGGCCGTGCCGACCATCAGCGCCGCCGTGGTGACTGCGGTGCCAACAGCCCGTGCCATCATTCTCGTTTGCGACATGCCTGATCTCCTGGTGGGTGGTGGACTTCACAAGATGGCGGATAGCCGCTGCGCGTCCTCGTTGGATCGGGAGGCCCAGGTTGCTGTCAAGGGCCTTTATTTTCGCGGCCGTAGTCACCCGGGTGTGGCCCGGTGCCTGCGGCGCTTGTTGATCCAGTAGACGCCGCCCACGATCAGAGCGCTCGCGATCAGCGGCACGCCGACTACCAAGGGCAGATACATGCTCTGCCGGTGGGGCTCCGGCGGACTGGGGTGGGTGGTGGAGGGAGTGGGAGTGGGGCTGGGGGTGGGCGTTGTGGTGGGGCTGGGGCTGGGCGTTGCCGTGGTGGGGCTGGGATTCGGCGTCGTGCCGGTGGGGTCGGGCGCGGGTGATGCAGTGATGGGTTTCGGGCCGGGCGTCGGCGTGGTGGGGTGGGGGTTCGGCGGTACGGGGGTGGGGCCGGGCAGCGGCGGAGGCGCCGTGATGGCGAAGGACGCCACGGTGTTTTTCTGCCCGGCTTCCAGCGTGCAGGGCGAGGTGAACGTGTTCGGCCATGTCGGACTGCCGCTCGCGTCCCGCACGGTGAGGTGCATGGTGACATCGCCGACACGGACGCTCGCGTTGCCCGACCGGCTGAAGGTTTCTGATGGCAGGGCACCGCTCGCCGTGATCTCGAAGCCGCCGGATGCGGGGACGGTCGTCCTGGGAACCACGAACGTCATCCCGGCCGGGATCGGCCCCTGAGGCGCGTTCACCACGCCGCTCGCGTCCACCGTGCCCTCGACGGTCTTGATACCGATCAGCCGCCTCATCAGCGTCGCCTCAACGGCGTTCACCGGCGCCGAAGCATGGACGACGAATCGGTCGGTGGGTACGCCGACCGTGACCTGCGGGATTTCCGAGGTGATTGTCATCGCGACCGGGGCGGGGCCGATGAGCGGGAACGTGCAGGAATACCGCAGAGTAACCGAAACCGACTCCGCGACCGCCGGCCCGGCGCCGAGAAGTCCAACGAACGCGCCCGCCCCCGCGACGGTCGCTGCCAAGCCTGCACAGGCTGCCGGACCGGCCGTGCCGATCTTCTGACGTAATATCAATTCACCCCTATGTCAGGGCAGTTGGACCATCGTATAAAGAGTAGGCCCCGTGTCCGCAATGGGGCAGTCACGATTCAGACCCGGGAACGGGTGCTGATGAGGTGATCCTGAAGCCGCTCGTGGCGGAACTCTCCCTCAGGGACCTGTCGCTGTCCCTGGGCCGACGGATGAAATACGACCGTCTTTGAGGGGGTCATCGGCGGCGGCAGGGCTGTCCGATCCTGACAGGTCTCACGTCCAAGGTGGCGAGGTCGACGCCGCGCGCGTGAAGTTCCTTGGAGAGCCGGAGGTCGCGGCGACCGTGCCGAATCGCTCCGTACAGGCGATGGACAGGGCTAGAGTCGTTGGCGACCGACAACTGGTATCGGTGCAGGGGGCGCGGGTGATCGAGTTGGCCAGTGTGATCAGGGACCTGCGGGAGGAGTTGCAGCAGGCGGTCGTCGCGGCGCAGGGGGAGACGCTGCGCTTCGAGTTGGGGACGATCGAGCTGGAATTGTCGGTCGCGCTGGAGCGAACCGGGCACGCGGAGGCGAGGGTACGGTTCTGGGTGGTCGAGTCCGGTGCGGACGCGACGGTGAACTCCACCTCGACGCAGCTGGTCAAACTGACTTTGCAGCCGACCCTCCAAGGGTCGCCTGACCGGCCGTTCGTCGTCGGCCGCGCTGACCCGGACGAGCAATGAGCACTGCGGACGGCAGCGCATCGGGGGCACCCGGGCCGGACGAGCTCGACGTACGTCGAGTGGTCCAGGTCGTCATCACCCGACGCGGAGGCGAGGAGTGGCGCGGATCGGGTTACCGCGTGAGCGGGAACGCGGTACTCACAGCCGCGCATGTGGTGCGGGACGCGGTCTCGGTCACGCTGCGCTTTCTCACCGAGGACGGTGACGTAACGGAGTTGTCCGGCGAGCCGGAGCCGCTGTGGGAGGACTCCGACGTCGATGTCGCGGTGCTCAAGATCTCGAATGACCCGGGCGGCAGCGGGCTCTACGCTGCCGAGGTCCCGCCGGTGCGGTACGGCCTCATCACCCAGCCGGTGGATTGCGACGCGCTGGGGTTCCCCAAATTCAAGCTACGCCCCGACAACGCATCGTCGGAACTCAACAGGATCGCACGGTACCGGGATTCCCACCATGCGCAGGGCAAGACCACGCCGTGGGCGGACCTGCGCAAGGGCACTCTGGAGATCTCCGTGGGCGCTCCGGGGCCCGATCCGGAGGGCCGTTCCCCATGGGAGGGAATGTCGGGAGCCGCGGTGTGGAGCGGTGGGTACCTGATCGGAGTGGTCAGCGCGCATCACCTCACCGACGGAGCCGGCAGGCTCACGGCAAGCCGGGTGCAACGCTGGTACAAACACCTCACCCAAGCCCAGATCGATCAACTGGGCGACCTGATCGGCCTGCCGGCCCGCGCCGTCCACCTCACGCGGCTCCCACCACCGCCGCCGCATCCACCGCCGGCTGAGGGCGACCCGGCCGAGGCCCTCGCCGACGAGGTCTCCAAGCAGTGGCGTAAGGAGGAGGAGCAGCGACGGGTGCACGACCCGTTCCCGCTCCCCGTGCGCTTTCGGTGCACCGACCGGAATGTCTTCGACAACTGGGCCAACATCCGCCGGCTCCCGCGCGGGGCGGCTGCAACGCCCCTGCCGCTGGACGGCGAACTCGACCAGATCGTGGACGCGTACACCTTCGTCCCGTCCGGTCGGCTGGTGGTGCTCGGTGAGGCCGGATCGGGCAAGTCGATCCTGACTTTGCGTTTCCTCGTCGACTGGCTCGATACCCGTACCCCCGGCGACCGGGTACCGGTGATCTTCGGCCTGGGTTCCTGGGATCCGGCCGCGACTTCGTTGCGCGACTGGATGTGTGCCCAACTGGTGCGTGACCACCCCTTCCTCGCGGCTCCAGCCGCGCGCGGAGGCAATCTGGCCCGTGTCCTTGTCGACTCGGGCCGGATCCTGCCCGTTCTCGACGGTTTCGACGAGATCCCCAGCGGCCTGCACGGTATGGCGCTCAAAGCGCTCAACCAGGCCACCACCATGCCGCTGCTGCTCACCAGCCGCCCCGACGAATACACCAAGGCCGTCAACGGCTCCGAGGATTCCGACGTGCTCACCGCCGCCGCGGTCATCGAGTTGGAGGACCTCATGGTGGACGACTACGCCCACTACCTGATCCGTGCCAGCCGGACGATCAGAGAGGGCGGCGCGGACCGTACGGTGTGGGATGCCGTCCTGGCCCGGTTGCGCGAAGGGCCGTACACCCAGGGCACGGCGAACCTCGCCAAGGTTCTCGCCACCCCGCTGATGGTCTCGCTGGCCCGCACCATCTACAGCGACGCTCCCAGACGCGACCCCGAAAAGCTGCTGCACTTCCCCACGCCCGAAGCCCTGCAAGATCATCTCCTGGACGCATTCATCCCCGCCGTCTACAGTGCCGCGCCGCACGACGATCGTGACGCCGACAGTCCCCGTCACCGCCGTCACTGGACGCCCGGGGAGGCCCAGCACTGGCTCGGCTACCTCGCCGCGCACCTGGAGAAACTCAAGACCCACGACCTCGGCTGGTGGCAACTGGGCACCACGATGCGCCGTTCCACGCGCATGCTCGTGATCGGGTTCCTCGCCGGGATGGCTCTGGGGGTGCCGACCGGGATCGGGAACCTGCCCGTGGACTTGATCGCGACCACGCGTGGGCTCGGGTTCGCGATCGTGCGGGGGCTTCTGGTCTGCCTCCTGCACGGACTGGTGGCCGGGTTGGTGTTCGCGTTCGTGTACGAGTTCGCGCCCAGAGGGGCGGCGTCCAAGCCGTCGACTCTGCGCATACAGATCTTCGGCGAGACCCGGCGCAATGGTGCCGAGATCGCCCGGAGGTTCATCCTGGGGATCGGGTTCGGGGCGCCGACCGCAGTCGTGCTGGTGCTCATGGACAGATTGATCGTCGGGCCGCTGGGGTTCGACGACGGACTCGACGGCGGCCTCAGGGGGGCGTTGCTGTTTCCGGTGGAAATCGGTTTCGGCGCCGGAACCGCGCTTGCCGTCATGGCGTGGCTCGAAACCCCTATTGACACCACATCCGCTATCAGCGCCTCGGACCTGTTGAGGACCAACCGCAAGAACGCATTCGTCCATATGCTTGTGTGGTTGCTCGTGCTCGGGGTCCCGGCCGGGATCGCCATGGGATTCGCCCCCGGGCGACTGGGCGGGTTCGCGCCCGGGCCCGTGCTCGGGCTGTTGGTGGGGCTCGTCTTCGGGATCGAGGGCGCGTTCGCGGGCGGGCTCGGGTACGGGCTGAGTTTCACCGCCTGGGGTCAGTGGGCGGCCCTGTCGCGCATGTGGTTGCCGCTGACCAGGCGTCTGCCCTGGGCAGTGATCGCTTTCCTGGATGACGCCCATGATCGAGGTGTGCTGCGCAAGGCCGGTGCGGTCTACCAGTTCCGCCATGCTCGGCTCGAAGCCCACCTGGCCCACGTCTACCGGGCGCGCCAGGACAGCACCGGCCGCGGAGTTCACCCGGTGGGCAAGCCGGGAACCATGGGGGAGCGGACTAGCGTCGCCATGGACACAGCGATATCCGACAGGCGTTGACCGATGAATATCGCAATTGATCAATTGATCAATTGATCGACTGATGGGGGACAACTCATGGGCACCGGGAACAGTTCGGGAAGGCCAAAGGCGAGGTTCGCCCTTGGGGTCATGATGGCAGCAGGAGTTGCGGTCGGAATCGTGGGCGCTCCCGGGGCCGGCACCGCGTCCGCGCGCCCGGCCTCGATCACGCTGAATTACACATGCAAGGTTTCCGGGGTCAGCCGGACCGTCCCGATGAAGATCCACGCGGATGTCCCGGATTCGGTCGCAGCCGGCAAGCCCAGCCCGGAATTCACGTTCGACGCGACGACGACGGCGAGCAAGGAAGACACGCATCTGATCCACACATTCCTTGCGGACCTGAAGTCCATTGAGGGCACGGTGGACACGAACGTCGAACTCCGGTCGCAGGATGGCACCTTCAAAGTCCCTGTACGCTTCAGCATCAACAAGGTCACCATTCCCAAGGCCGACCGTGCCTTTGCCGTCACGGCGGCCGGCACCGTCCCCTCTCACACGTTCCACAAGCAGGGCACTGTGCGGATCGCCGTCGGCGACCTCAACCTGACGCTCGTCGGGAAGCAGGCGAACGGCAAACCTGTGGGCCGGGTCAACCCGGCATGCAAGCTCGATGCCCACCAGTCGCCCGTCGTAGCATCGTTCGCGATCACAGGGGCAGATACGACGACCGGCTCGGCCTCGTCCGGCACTTCGGGCACGGGCGCCACGACCGGCTCGGCCTCCGCCGGGGCGTCGACTGTGTCGCCATCCCATGCCGACGCTACGGTGCAGGGCACCATGGCGATGACCGGCCAGGACACCAAGGGTCTGATTCTGCTGGCCGCTGGCGTTCTCGTCGCGGGCGGCGGCGTCTTCCTCTTCGGCTCGCGGCTGAAACGCCGCCGTCGTGGGTGACGGCCGTCGTGCGGCCGGGCCCGCACCCTGTCGGCGAGGCCCTGACCGAGTTGCCCAGGCGCGAGGAACTGCACACGTTCGCCGCTGAGATCGGGGCACCGCTGCCAGCCCGGGTACAGGGGGAGGAGGGGCGAATCTCCCGCTGAACGGACGCCCAATGGGGCACTACGCAACACGATCGCTCATGGTCTCGTAATGCGTAGGTCTCGGGTTCGAATCCCGAAAGCGGCTCCATGGTGAACCTCAGGTCGGGCTTCTGACCTGGGGTTTCTTGTTTTGGTTGAGCTTGGAATTCGGGCCAATCGGGCACGTGCGGTCTGTGCGTCGCAATGCTTAGGTAGGGAGTTGACGGCCAGTGGCGGCGATCCGCCGCTGAGCCGGCCGCAGGGCGGGTCTTCACGGCGGCCACCGCCCGGTAGCGGCGTGAAGCGGGCGCGGGGTAGCACAGGAGGCACGGGCCGGGGCGCAGCTTACACTGGCGGACGAGCGGCTCTTCCGCAGCCCAGCCGAGCGGCTGGCGGACTGGCGGCACCGGTGGGACGGCATCGTCCACTGGTTCGCCGAGCGCGAGCACAGCGAGACCGAGCGGCTGCAGGACGCCACCGTCACCGCGATCCGCTCCGTCCTCGCCCTACTGCGCCGGGTCACCGAGGCCCGCCGGGGCGGAGTGAGCCGGGAGAGCCAACTGCGCCCTCTCGCCCAGTGGTTCACCTCCTGCGGAAGCGACGAGGACGCGCACGCCCTGTTCCAGGCCGTCTTCGGGCTCGGGGCACCGCGTCACATCGCGGTCCCGTACGCCGACCCCGAGCTGATCCCCGGGCGTACGTCCTGGTGGGAGGCCGAACCGGTCGAACTGGCCCGCACCCTGGTCCAGTCCGGCCGCACCCCCGCCCTGAAGGGCCCCGGCCGCATCGAACGCGACGACGACCGGCGGGCCCTGCTCCGCGCCGAGCAGCTCAAGGAGCAGGCCGCGCTGCTCCTCGCCGCCCGGATCAGTGCCGCCGTGCAGCGCTCCGGACGGCACGCCCTGGAACTGCTGCCCGCGCCCACCGCCGCCGAACGCCTGACGGTCCGCGCCCGGCGTATCGACGCGGCCCTGCCTTCGCGTGGACTGGTCGCCGAACTCGCCGAACTCGCCGAGAGGGACGAGGAGTCGGCGTACCAGGTGTCTGCGGACGATCCACCCGACGACGAGGGCCAGGAACCGGCAGAGACCCGCTATCCCTTCGTCACGGACTCCTGGCTCCGGGGCAGGCTCAAGGAGATCACCAGCGAGTACGGCGCGGGCTTCGCCGCCGATCTGCGCGGCGACCCTGACCGGTTGCTCGGCCAGGCGCTCGAACTGCTGGCCGCCATGTCGCTGACAGCACGGGTCGACGGCGGGGCCCTCGCCCTGCCGCTGCTCGCCCGCTATCGGGGGGTCACGGCACGGGTGAAGACCCGTACGGTGGCCGGGCCGCCCTCTCGGACCGCCCTGTTCGCCGACGACACCGTCAACGACAATGCCGAGGACGCGACTCCGTGAGCACCCCCGCCCCAGCAGCGCGCTACGTCCCTACCCGCGCCGGGATCATCAACCTGTGGGACTACCGGGACGAGGAGTTCTCCTTCGCCGGCGGCTGGCTGGTGCTGCGCGGACCCAACGGATCCGGCAAGACCAAGGCCCTCGAAGTCCTCTTCCCGTTCGTTCTCGACGGCCGTATCGACCCCAAGCGGCTCAACCCGTTCGCGGCCGAGGACTGCACGATGAAGTCCAACCTGCTCTTCCGCGGGCAGGACAGCGCGCTCGGCTACGTCTGGATCGAGTTCACCCACCGGGAGACGGGTGAGGCCGTCACCTGCGGCATCGGGCTGCACGCCCAGCGCCACCGCGACACCCCCGCCCGCTGGCACTTCGTCGCCGAAGGCCGGGTCGGCGAGGACTTCTCCCTTCTCACCCGCGACGACCGGCCGATGACGAAGAGGCAGCTCGCCGCCGAACTCGGACGTGATCTGATCGCCTCCACGGCCGACTACCGAGCCGCCGTCGACCAGCGCCTGTTCGGTCTCGGCCCGGAGCGGTACGAGCAACTGCTCACCCTGATCCTCACGCTGCGCCGCCCGCAGCTCGCCAAGAACCTCGACCCGGCCAAGCTGTCCGGCACCCTCACCGCCGGTCTGCGCCCCCTCGACGACGACCTGATCGCCGAGGCGGCCCGCTCCTTCGACGACATGGAGTCCGTGCAGCGCACCCTGGAGGGACTGGCCGCCGCCGACGACGCCACCCGCGCCTTCCTCGCGAGCTACTCCACCTACCTGCGGGTCCACGCCCGCGCCGCCGCGGACCGGCTCACCGCCCGCCGTACCGAGACCGCCGAGCGCGCCGCCGCCCTGCGCACCGCCACCGCGGACCTGGCGGCGGCCCGCGAGCGCCAGACCGCCGCCGAGACGCGAGCTGAGGCGGCCGACGCGGCGCTCGCCGCCCAGCGCTCCCGGCTCGACCAGCTGCGCTCCTCCGCCGCCTACCAGGCCCTCGAACGACTGGCCGACCTGAAACGTCTGGTGCGCACCTGCGAGCAGACCGCCCGGCAGGCGAGCGCCGAACGTGAACGGCGCAGCGCCGTCACCGGCCGCGCCCGCGCCGAGGCCGAACACGCCGCACGGCTCGCCGCCGAACTCGACGCTGCCGTCTCCCGCGACGCCGCTGCCGTCTCCCGCGACGCCGCTGCCGTCTCCCGCGACGCCGCCGCCGTCGCCGACCACGCCCGCACCGCCGGCCTGCCCTGGACCCCCGCCGACGCCGACCCCATCCGCCTCGCCGAACGCTCCGCCGCGCTGGCCGCCGCCCGTCACGAGGGCGTCCGGGCCGTGCGCGCCGCCCAGCAGACGGCACGCGGCGCCGAGCAGACCCGTGACCTCGCCCGGGTCTCGCTCGACCGCGCGCAGGAGGCCGTCACCGCGGCGGAAACTGCGGAAACCGCAGCGAGTCGGCGCGCGGGAGCCCGGCTGCGCTGGCGCGCCGACTTCGACTGGGCCGGCCTGCGTATCACCGCGGACGCCGTGACCCGTCACGGCGCCCGCCCCTGGCGGATGACGGCCGCCGACTACACGGCCGCACTCGGCGAGGGCGAGTCCACGCCGCTCACGGGACCGCCCACGACCAGCCCCTGGGACCCCGGACTGGCCCGTGCCATGGGGGAGTCCGGCGGTGCGGTCATGGAGGAACGCCTCCTGCCCGCGCTCCTGTCCGACCTCACTCGTGACTGAACCGGCGTCCGGTGACCGACTCGATACCGTCGACCGGAGCACGTCGAAGGGCATGCACCGGCGAGTCGGCGCCGGTACCCGAGCCCGTTCGGTGGACGCGGCGTCGACGCTGAGCGTGGGCCGCGCGGCTGTCCGTGGTCTCCCTTCTGGTCTCGATCGAGGGTTCTGGACGCTGATCCGGTCGGTCTCAGGAGCGGGCTCCGCACGAGGCACGCAGGTGTCGCCCGAGCGATGCGGGGCGGACGCGGGTCGCCCAAGCGATGCGGGGCGGACGCGGCCCGTGGGCGTGCGGGGCGTTCTGTAGCCTCAAGGCATTGCCCGGAGGGGCGACGTGGGTGGACGCGAAGAGTGACAGAGGGTGGCAGTGAGCGCCGTCGAACAGGTATTTCTTGAGTGTGAGCGGGCACGGGCGGACGGTGACCTGATCCGGCGGGTCTCCGCCAGTGACAAGGAGTACCATTTCCAGAACTGGGTGCAGGCGCGCATCGAGGCATGCGGTCTGGCGTACGACGAGCCCGGTCGGAACACGTATCCGGACTTCCGGCTCATCCATCACCCGGAGGGTTACGAGGTCAAGGGCCTGGAGTTCCCCGGCCGGGAGGCCGACTACGACTCCAACTCCCAGGTGCCGACCGGTGATCACGACGGGCGCGAGGTCTTCTACGTGTTCGGCCGGTACCCGAAGTCGGAGCGCGGGGTCGACGAGTACCCCGTGGTGGACCTTGTGGTGTGTCACGGCAGCTTCCTCAACGCGGACAGTGAGTACGTCCACAAGAACAGGTCGTTCCGTGGCTTCGGCACGTACGGCGACATTCTGGTCCGCGACCGCAAGATGTACGTGGTGCCGACGCCGTACGCACTGGCTTCCGGGACCGCTGGGCTCGCGACGCTGATCGTGCCCGCCGGCTTCGAGCCGCAGTCGGACGCCCTGGTGCAGGTGGGAGAGCTGAACCGGATCGAGGCCGACGAGGTCGTCGTGTCCTACGAGTTCAACCTCCAGACCAACGAGATGGTGGAGCACAAGGCGCCGAACCCCCTGGCGGGAATGGTCCACGGCTTCCACGCCTACCGGTCGCGCGGCGCGGGTGACTCCAAGACCGTTTCTCTCAGGGGAGCCCGGCTGTGGTAGCCGCGGTGCCGGCCCGCACCAGTCTGGAGTCGACCTTTCCGGCGGCGATGCTCAGCGAGGTCGGCACGAAGGAGTCCTGGCGCAAAGAGGTCCACCGCCCGGCCACCAGCACCCACAAGTGGTGGGCAAAGCGCCTCGGCACGGTCTTCCGGGGGATTCTGGCATCGGCGACGACACCTGAGGGAGCCGACGCGGAGAGGGCCTACGGATCATCGCTCGATCTGGCCGGTGCCGTAGTGCTCGACCCTTTTTCCGGCTCGGGCATCACCGGCGTGGAATCCCTCAAGCTCGGGGCCAGGGCCATTTGTTTCGACATCAATCCCGTGGCAACGCTGGTCCAGCGCCAAGCCGTTCAGCCGTGGGACCTGAAGGCACTGGAAGATGCCTTCGAGGCGGTCGAGTCGGCCTGCCGGTCAGAGGTCGACAGCCTGCACCGGACGGAGGACGGCAGGACCGTTCTCTATTACTTCTGGGTCGCTACCGTCGCATGTCCCGACTGCTCCGAAGTCGTCCGATTGTTTGATTCTCCGGTGTTCTCCAAGAACGCGTACCCGAAGAGGGTGCCCAAGGCGCAGCTTGTCTGCCCGGAATGTCTGGCGGTTCGGGAGAGCCGGTACGACTTCGATGTGGAGATGTGCCCCAGCGGCCACAGGATCACGCAGCGTGGTGCGGTGCGGGGCCAGTCGGCCACCTGCCCGTGCGGTCACGAGTTCAAGACCCTCAGTGCTCTCGGTGGGGCGCGGCCGTCGTACGAGATGTACGCCAAGATGGTGGCCAACCCTGACGGCACGAAGAGTTACGAGGCCATCACGGAATGGGATCGTGGGCTGTACGAGCGGTGTGTCGAAGCGCTTGCGGACCTACCGGATTCCGCTGTGCTCCCGCGCGGCGAGTTGGCTCCCGGCAACAACACCGACCAGGCCCTGAAGTGGAACTTCCGCGAGTGGCGTGACTTCTTCAATGCGCGCCAATTGGTTTCCCTCTCGCTCATCGCGACGGCGATCCGGGACCTTCCCGGGCCCGCTCCTGAACGTGAAGCGCTCTGCGCCCTTTTCTCCGGAACGCTGGAGTTCAACAACCTGTTCACGTCGTTCAAGGGCGAGGGCACGGGTGCGGTGCGGCACATGTTCAGCCATCACATCCTGAAGCCGGAGAGGACTCCGCTGGAGGCGCATCCCTGGGGCACGCCGCAGTCTTCGGGTGCCTTCTCCACGCTCTACAGGAGTCGGCTGCACCGCGCCCACGAGTACAAGACGCATCCCGCCGACCTCGTCGGCCGTGGTGCGGGGATCGAGCGCGTCACCGGGGTGTCGAAGCCGCTGGGTGCGACTGTTGCTGATTCGTGGGAGTCCTTCGCCGCGGCTGAGGGGCAGGTCGCCTACGTCGCCACCAGGAACTCGGCGGACACGGATATCCCCGATGAATCGGTCGATCTGGTCGTAACCGATCCGCCTTACATGGATAACGTCCACTATGCCGAGTTGGCGGACTTCTTCCACGCATGGCTTCGGGGAATGCGGCCTTACGCCGCTTACTCCGATGCGGCAACGACCCGTCAAGCGGGCGAAGTCCAGCATGCCGATCCGGTGGAGTTCGGGAAGGCCATCGAGGCCGTGTGGACCGAGTGCGCGAGGGTCTTGAAGCCGGGCGGGCTGCTGGCTTTCACCTTCCACCAGGCCCGGATCAGCGGCTGGGTGCGGGTGGTCGACTCGCTCCGCCGCTCCGGCTGGGTCGTGATGGCCGTCCAGCCGGTGAAGGGCGAGATGACGACCAGCGTCGTCAAGGCCGGGGCTCGTGAGCCCTCCAACCTCGACAGCGTCGTGGTCTGTCGTCGGATCGCGGACGGAGCGACGAACCCGAATCTCTCCGTTGAGGAAGCTCTGGCGACTGCCACAAAGGAGCTGACGGGCCTGCGAGACGCCGGAATCGATGTCGGTGCGGGCGACGTCAGGTCGGTTGTCCGCGGGTCGCTCCTGGCCTACTTCGCCGCCACGGGCGCAGACCTCGATGAGGCGGTGGCCGTACGGGTGGACTCCCTGGCGACGGAGAGCATCGCGATGCTGCTGGGTTAGCGCCGGCCGGTGGACCATGGCCGGCCCCTGCCGGGGACGAAGGGAGGGTCAGAGGCAGAGGCAGAGGCAGGGTCAGAGGCGGAGGACCTGGGGCCGGGGCCGGTGGTGGCGGATGGCCGTGCGGTGAGCCGAGCTGTCGCTGTCCATGAGTATTTCCGGTCCTGCGGGTCGGACGCCGCAGGTGTCCGGACAGCCTTTGCGGGCAAGGCAGTTGGACTACTGTCGGTGATTCAGCGTGATCGTGGTCCGCAGCAATGGCTCCGCCGTGCGCCAAGCACCAGTGCCCCAGGGGTTCTTCATGTCAAAGATCATCGTGGCGTCGCCTCCCATCACCGGTGAGCTGGCCCCTCTGCTCGAAGTGGCGCGGGGATTCGCCCGCCGCGGGCACCAGGTCACCGTGCTCACCGGCAGCCGCTTCCGTACGACCGTCGAGGGCATGGGTCTCGGCTTCGCGCCGCTGACCGGCGCCGCGGACTTCGACGACCGGCTGTTGGCGGAGGTACCGGAACGTATGCGTCTGACGCCCGGCCCCGAACAGCTCAACTACGACTGGACGTACACCTTCGTCAATCCGATGCCGGACCAGCACGCGGCCCTGCAAGAACTGCTCGACCAGGACCCCGATCAGTATCTGATCTGCAATGCCCTGTTCCTGGGAGCGGTGCCGACCGCCATGGGGGCACCGGGCCGCCGGCCGCGCCGCTGGGTCGGGGTGTCCGTGGTGCCGCTGGCGCTCAGCAGCGACGACACGACGTTCTTCGGGCCCGTGCCGGTCGAACCGGGCCAGGACCAGAAAGCGGCCAACCGCGCCGCCAACGCGGGGTTCGCGCAAGCGGCACAGCCGACCCAGGAGCGCTTCAACGAGGTCCTGCGTGCCATGGGCGCGACCGCGGCGTTCCCGGCGTTCGCCGACGGAGTCATCACCGTTCCCGATGTGACCGTCGCGCTGACCGTCCCGGGATTCGAGTTCGAACGCAGTGACGCCCCGGAGTCGCTGCACCTGGTCGGGCACCTGCCCCCGCAGCGCCCCGCGGAGTGGCAGCCTCCGGCCTGGTGGTCCGAGCTGGACGGTTCACGCCCGGTCGTCGTCGTGACCCAGGGAACCCTCGCCAACCGGGACGTCTCCCAGCTCATCGAACCGGCCCTCACCGGTCTCGCCGACCTCGACGTCACCGTGGTGGCCGCCCTGGGCCGTGAGGTCGACGCGTTGTCCGTCCCGGTGCCGGCCAACGCGCGGGTCGCCGATTTCATCCCGTTCGAGGTGCTGCTGCCGAAGGCCGACGTGTACATCACCAACGGTGGCGCCGGTGGCATCCACCAGGCGCTGGCCTCCGGAGTGCCGGTCATCGCCGCCGGAACGACCGAGGACAAGCCCGCGAACGCCGCGCGGGTCGCGTACCACGGCCTCGGGATCGACCTGCGGACGGCCACTCCCGCTCCCGAAGAGGTGGCCGCGGCCACCGAGCGGCTCCTCAAGGACACCGAGGTGCGGGACAACGTACGGCGGCTCGCGCAGGTGTATTCCGCGCACGACGCGCTTGCCGAGATCGAGCGGCTCACCCTCGCCTGAGGCCGGTCTGGTCGAGGGTCAGTTCGCCGACCAGGGGGTGCCGGAAGCGTTTGGCCGCGTGGGTCCTCTGCCGGATGTCGTGGCGGGCCCACAGCTGACGGAACTCGGGGCTCCGCACGGACAGTTCCCGCACCGTGCGGATCAGGTGGGGGTCGTCGTGGTGGTCCGGGCCCGCGGCAGCGCGCAGACCGCCCGCGGTGCTGACCGCCATCTCGTCCCAGGCGGGGTGGAACACGCGCATGTCCGGATCGAGAAGCACTAGGCGTACCAGGTCACCGCTGTAGGTGTGGCCGGCGAACAGTGCCCGGCCCAGGGTGTTGTGGGCCGGCACGGTCATGCGGCGGCCCAGGACGACGGCGCGGGGCGCGGTGACGTGGACGACGGCACGGGCCACGAGGCCGGTCATCGCCCGAAGTATCGCATCGCCGTTCGAGATGTCACACGTCCCGCTGAAATGCCGACGACACAGCGACCACCGCTCGCGCACGGCTCCCCCTTGATCGAGCAAGCTGGTGTCTTCTGCGAAGGAGACGCCACTGTGCGAATTTCTGATATCCAGCGCTGCGAGGTCCGGCCCGGACGGCTCGTCGAGTGGACGTTCAGCCCGGCGACCATCGCGGCCGCGGCGGCACTGCCGCCGGATCCGCGGCCGCCGGCGTACATCCAGGAGTCGCACATCAGAACGGCCCGGTCGGTGCGGGAGGACGGGTTGTTCGTACCGACCTGGCTCGGCACCGCGTTCGACCTGCCCGGCCGGGTCGATCTCGACGCGCTGGAACAGGCGTTGCGCGGCTGGACGTTGCGTCACGAGACGCTGCGCAGCGGCTTCAGGTGGGCCGGCGAGGACATGCACCGGTTCACGCTCGACGAGGACGACGTGGCGTTGGACCGGACGGTGGTCGGCGACTTCAATGACACGCACGCGCTGATCCGGTATCTCCAGGACCGGTTCGACACCGCGGCGGACGCGCTCGGCTGGCCGAACCTCATCTACGCGGCGGTCGTACGCGAGGACTCCACCAGCGTGTACATGGCCTTCGACCACACCAACGTGGACGCCTATTCCCTCCAACGCATCCCGGACGAGGTCCACGAGCTGTACCGGGCGGGCGTCACCGGGCGGCCGGCCGGCGGCGTGCCCGCCGGGAGTTACGTCGACTTCTGCGAGCAGGAGCGGGTGAACGCGGACGGGATCGACGACACACACGCGATCGTCGCCCGCTGGCGCGAGTTCATCGGCCGGTGCGACGGGAGGCTGCCGGAGTTCCCCGTCGACCTCGGTCTGCGGCCCGGTGAGGTCCTGCCCGCCCAGAAGCTGATGTGCGAGCCGCTCGTCGACGCGGACGCCGCCGCCGTGTTCGAGGCGCACTGCCGGCCCTACGGCGGCAGCCTGGTGGGCGTCCTGGCGGCGACCAGTCTGATCGTCCACGAACTCGGCGGGCAGCCGGTCTACCGCACGGTCGTGCCGTTCCACACCCGGCTGAGGTCCGCGTGGTCGGACTCCGTGGGCTGGTACGTCGGCGGCGCACCGATCGAGGTGCCCGCGGCACGGGACTTCGACGGCGCGCTCGCCACGGTCCGCGCCGAGCTGCGGGCCAACCGGGCGCTGGCGCGCATTCCGCTGGCCCGCGTACTGCGCCTGCTCGGCGCGGACTTCCGGCCGACCTCGCCCGACATGTACTCGATCATCTCGTACGTGGATGCCCGCCTCACCCCCGGCTCGGCCGACTGGCCCGAGAAGAAGGCGTACGGGCTGCTGCGGGTGTCGTACGGCGATCAGTTGTGCGCGTGGGTCAACCGGCTGCACGAGGGGCTCTGGTTCGCCTGCCGCTATCCGGACACGGACATCGCGTACCGGAACGTGCGGCGCTACGTCGAGCGGCTGCGGGACGTGATCACCTCGGTGCCCGCGCACGAGGACCTGCGGATGGTGGAGTCGGCGTCCGTGTGAAGCAACTGGCCTCCGTCACCGGCGGGTTGACGTCGGCCCGTGCCGCACCTGACGCGGACTCACGCGAGGCGCGCCCCTGCGCCGCGGGTCGACTCTGCCGCCGAATGGGCAGTCAGGGGCAACCCGTTGATTCTGGTGGGCTATGTCCCTCTCGGGGTGGATGTCCTGTGTGGAATGCTATGTGCCGCTACTGGTAGTGTTTTAGCA
This sequence comes from Streptomyces sp. NPDC056161, assembly GCF_042268025.1. Classification (NCBI taxonomy): domain Bacteria; kingdom Bacillati; phylum Actinomycetota; class Actinomycetes; order Kitasatosporales; family Streptomycetaceae; genus Streptomyces; species Streptomyces sp. NPDC056161. The sequence continues at coordinate 1,921 of NZ_JBHJUV010000006.1, read as the reverse complement.
GTCACGCTAGGCAACCAGTTTTGATGGATGAGCAAAGAACCGAGGGTTCCATGCGCAAGCTTCAGCAGGTCGTGATCGCAGCGGTGGCGGCCGGCGGCCTCTCCGCGATCGGTGTCGGCACCGCCACCGCCACCACCTCCGACAACGGGCCGCGGGTGTCCGACATCTTCCGCCCGTACCAGGAGTGCAGCCCGCAGACGGTGTCCGAGAACGACATCCCGGTCGGAGTGCTCGGGGTCGCCGGCACCCTGGACACCGCCTGTGGCCAGTACAACAGTGCCTTCAACGGCTGAGACCTGCTGCGTCATCGTCCACGACGCTCGGCGCGGGACCCTTCGCAGCGAGTCTCGACGGGTCCCGTACTCCCGGCCGGCTGCCTGAGCGTCGAAGACGGAGCCCGGCGGGGCCGGTTCTCGGGCGTCCCTGAAAAGGAAAACGCATCACATGTTCAGCGCGAAGAAGATCGCGGTTGTCTCCGGACTCCTCGGCGGCATCGCCGTGGCCTGCGCCGGCATCGCCCAGGCGCAGGCCGGCGCGGGGCCGGGAACCTGCACGCGCGACCTCCAGGGCAATGTCAGCTGTTCCCAGCGGATCGAAGGCCGGATTCCCGAGGGCGGCGCCGTCCCCCATCAGGAGACCTGTCAGCCGGTCCATCGTCTGACACTGCCCGCCGCGATGGGGAGCGGGACGACGCGGTTCGGGCCTGAGGTGACCTGTTCCCCCACGGCATAGGGGGCAGCCGGTGACGGGCAGGGGCCGTCCGGCCCGTTGGACTGGTCCCCTTGCGTGCCCTGCGGCAGCCTTCCGTCCGGCCGCTCCTCGCACCGGTGCGGCAGAAGGGGTCGACTACGGCAGAAGGGGCCGACGCGCCACGTGCGACGTGGCAGATCCTGAATAACTACGCAACGTGTGGTTATGCTCACGTTGAGTAGTCAAGCCAGGCATTGACGCCTGAGCAAGAAAGGGTCGAACCATGCGTAAATTTCAGCGTGCCGCCGTCGTAGCGGTGGCCGTGGCGGGGCTGTCCGTCCTGGGTGCCGGGGCCAGCTTCGCCGGCGGCTTCGACGGCGGGACGCCGCAGGGAGTCACTGCGGTCGCCAACTCGTCGGCCAACGCCGTTGCCGTCGGCGGCGGTTTCAACACTCAGCCGCACGGCTTTGCGCCCGACGGGCACAAGGGCGGCAACGAGCCTGAGCAGGGCTACGGCCCGCAGCAGGGCGACGAGGACGAGTAAAGACGTCCCGAGGGCTCATCGGCAAAGGCAGCCCGGACGCGCGACGGTTCCTCAGGTCGCGCGTCCGGGATGCGGCAGTACCGCCGTCGGACGCGGCTGACGACGCGTCCAGGCGCAGAATTCTCAGTCTGACCTTCTCGGGCCCGGGCGCACGCCGATCAACGGCGCAGGCGCCCGGGCCTCTGTCGTAAAGGAATACAGCACATGTTCACTCCGCGGAAGATCGCCACCGTCACGGGGCTCGTCGGAAGTCTCGCCGCATTCTGTGTCGGCGCCGGACACGCGTACGCGTACGGCCCCTCGGGTGACTGCAAGACCGCCGAGCAGGGCGGCACCGTCTGCGTTCACAAGAGCGAGACCCGCACCGAAAAGGGCGGCACGCACGTCATCAAGCAGGAACGGGACTGCTCGACGGCCGACCGTCCGCGCGTGGTGTTTCCGGACGACCAACTGGCGGGCGGCGGATCCGCCAGTTTCGGGCAGGTCGTGGACTGCTCCAACACGGCGAAGCTGCCCAAGGGATTCAAGAAGCCGCACATCGGTTCTGAGCGCTCCCGTTGAATTCCTCACCGGAATCTCCGGCCGGGTTTTCGGTTCTCGGCTTTTGAGAATGCGAGCCGGTGGAGCCGGTGGAGCCGGTGGCGAAATGGCGATCCCCGGTGTCCCGACCGTTGATCGGGACACCGG